>JAGREB010000281.1 GCA_020446775.1 Paracoccaceae bacterium | reverse complement strand
CGCAAATCCCGCCGCGCAACGTCAACTGGTCGGCCGACGGCAAATGGGTTCACCTCGCCAAGATCGGGTTCGAAAAGTATTTTCTGCGGAAAGTCCGCAAAGGCGAGAGCGAACCATTTTATGAAAAGTTCGCGCTGCACGTGATGGGCATCCGCAAGCTACGCTTGTGACCGTGTCGAACCCGGTATCTCCGGCGGCGTCCACGGTATTTCCACGAGGAGGAGTGCAATGAATATCGATCGTGCCGTTCTGGTTTTTGCGGGATGTGTCGTATTGGCGGGCGTAGCCTTGTCGTTATTCGTACATCCATGGTGGATTGCGTTGACCGCGTTCGCCGGCCTGAACATGATCCAAGCTGGCTTCACCGGCTTCTGTCCCGCGGCGATGGTTTTCAAGAAAGCGGGCGTAGCTCCGGGAAACGCGTTCAAATGATCGGTTGGCGTGTCACAACATCGGCGCTCGCGCTTGTTTTGACATCGCCGGGCTTCGCATCGGCGACGACACTCGATGACGCGATTGCAGCCGCACTGAACTACGCTCCGGAGATCGCGGCGGTCGACGCGCAAGGTGACGCCGCCGCGGGCCGCCTGACGCAGGCGCAATCGGGCCGACTACCGACGGCCAGTATCGGCGGAACGATCGGTTACGGCCGGCTCGACCCCAAGAATTTTTTTGGCCTCGGCGCGGCGAACGTGACGCCGCGCGCCGCCCAGGCAATCATCGAACAACCATTGTTCGCAGGCGGGCGCATAACGGCAGGCATCGAACAAGCCGAAGCCGGGGTCGCATCCGCCGATGCGGCGAAATCCGCAGTGCGCAGCCAAATTGAAATGGCCGTGGCGGAAGCCTATGGCGCGGTGCTCGCCGCCGACGCAACGGTGAGACTGTACGGCGAATTGGTTGCGCAAACGGAAGAGATCGAACGCAGCGCAAGGGAACGATTTCGCACAGGCGAAACGCCAAGCACCGACGTCGCGCAGGCCGCATCGCGCGCGGCCGAGGCTCGCGCCGGACTGGCGCGTGCTGAAGGTATGCGGGTCTCAGCTGAGGCCCGCTATCGCAATCTCACGGGTCAAGACCCGATCGATTTGCAACCCTTACCGCCAAATCCGGCGTTACCGGACGGGCTCGACGACGCGCTGACCACGGCAAAAGACAACAGCCCCATATTGCGTCAGGCCGAGGCCGACCTGCGCGCCGCCGAAGCGGCAGCGCGCAGTGCCCGCGCGTCGTGGTTTCCGGCAATCAGCGCCTATGCGGAAGCCGGGTCCGTACGCGATCAATTCTTTCCCGATTACCGGGCCGACAGCGCAACCGTTGGAATTCGCGGGCGGTGGGAACTGTTCAGCGGCGGCCGCACGTCCGGCAAAGTCACCGAAGCCGAAAGCCAGCAGCGCGCAGCGGATGCACGCTTGCGCGCGGCACGGATGGCGCTTGAAGAAGGCGTGCTGGCCGCGTGGCAAAACGTCCGAACGACCGAACTCGTCGAGATTGCGTCGAAAGAACAAGCCGCCGCCGCAAACGAAGCCCTGACCAGCGTTCGGCATGAGGTGCGGGTTGGTATGAAACCGCAAATAGATCTCTTGGACGCCGAGCGTGAAGCAACCGTGGCCGCAGCGGCCGCAGCGCAAGCGGCAACAGATCGAATCGTAGCTGCCTATCGGTTAATCAGTCTAATCGGACCCTAACTGAGCGAATCTGATATTCCTAGCTTTTTAGAAACATTCTAAATAGAATAGGAATGCACTTGAGCGGCGGAATGTGAGCGTAACTATTTTGGAATTACCTGCACACACCCCGCAATGTACTCCAGCGAGACCGCACTAAGGAAACAACTATCAAACCGAATGGAAATCTGAACATGGCTAAGAAAACAAAGCGCGCACCCAACACGGATATCAATATCGGCATCAGCCGCAAAGATAGAGACGCCATCGCCGATGGACTTTCACGCCTGCTCGCGGACACCTACACACTTTACCTCAAGACGCACAATTATCATTGGAACGTTACGGGGCCGATGTTCAATACGCTGCACCTGATGTTCGAGACGCAATACAACGAACTTGCGCTCGCGGTCGACTTGATTGCCGAGCGTATTCGCGCCCTGGGTTACCCGGCGCCGGGCAGCTATGCCCAATATTCGAAACTATCGTCGATCAAAGAAAGCACCGGGGTTCCGACCGCCGAGGAAATGATCAGCGATCTTGTTCAAGGCCAGGAAGCCGTGGTCAGAACGGCGCGCAAGGTATTTCCGGCGGTTGACAAGGCATCGGACGAGCCAACGGCCGACTTGCTGACCCAACGCATGCAGATCCATGAAAAGACGGCGTGGATGCTCCGGAGTTTGTTGCAGTCACAATAAACGAGGCCGAAGAAATGCGTTCTAATTTGCCCTCGACGACTTTTCCACACCTGCATCATCAGGTCTTTCAAAGAGGCAACGTTCCACTCTCTACGCTCTTAGCAAGGACGATCTCAAAATGATTGAATCTCATAAACGGAATCCGCTGATCTCATGGTATGTCGGCTTGGTCTTGGTGATCGTCGGCGTTGGGTATGTCGCACGACAGATGTACATCACCAACTGCGAAGCCCCGGCGGCCGCGATCTTCATAATTCTCGGCGCTATTCCGCTCATTTATCTCGCGTTGATGTACCTCACTCTGAAGAGTCAACCATAACACCGTCTCATGTCACTCGATGCCGGAACCATCGCGGTTCTCCGCGAAGCATTGGAGGACGAGTATCGCGCGCGAGCCACCTACCGAAAAGTGATCGCGGTATTTGGCCCGATTCGTCCGTTCGTGAATATCGTTGAAGCGGAAGATCGACACGCCAAAGCATTGCTTAGGCTATTCGAACGCTTCGAGATTGATGCGCCGCCGGATACCTGGGCGAATCGGATCGAAGCGCCGCGTACCCTCGCAGACGCTTGTCGCGCCGGTATCGCAGGCGAGATTGAAAATGAGGCGATGTATGAGTGCCATCTCAAACAAGTAAAGATTCCCGAGATTCGCTCGGTTCTGCAACGGCTTCAACGCGCGTCGAAAGAGAATCATCTGCCCGCGTTTCGCCGCTGCCTTGAACGAGAGGGGATTCAAACGGGAAGACCAAGAAGCCGGCCTGGGCACTTGGCATGCGGCGGTCGGCGAAGACGGCGCGATTAAAGAATTGATCTTTTATGTTTGCGAGCAGTGCTTATCGCCTCAGTCTCGTTTTGAGAATCTGATTGTCCGCCACGGGCTGAATCTATTCTCCCATCGGCGGAATGGTTGATTATCTCCCTCATGCCGCGGTTTGCGGGTCATCAACCAAAAACTTCAACGCATCGGCAACAATAGGGGTATTCGCCGAAAGGTCTTTGGCTACGACGTTGCAGCACGGCGAGTTCGAACTTTGCCGATGGTGACAAAACGCCATACACCTCCGATCGGTGCAGTGTGGCTCCAAAAGGCGGGCTAACCCACAAACCGAGGATCGCGCCGAAAACCGGATGGTGGTTTTCGGCGCGACGTTGTCGTCCTCAGAAGCTGGCTTTCACGCGGAAGCCGTATTCCGGCGCCTGCGGCGGAGCGCTGAAAATCTTGCGGGCGCTGCGGCCGAATTCAGGCGAATACGCCGTCGTGGTGAATGCCGTGACCGGGTAGGACCGGTCGTCGAAGATGTTGTTGCCGTACACCTCAAGGCTGAGATTGTCGGACACATCGATGCCGGCGTTAAAGTTGACATACACGATCGACGGGTTCCGGTTGTACTTGACGAAGCTGCTCCAGGACTTGCCCGTGTAGGTGTAGTCCACCCGGATGAACCAATCCCGGTCCAAGAATTGACCGGTGATCACCGGGCTCAAGGAGCCGGTCCACTTGGGGAAACCCTTCACCGGCAGGCCGTTGGAGGCCAGCGGCGCCGACGCGCCGAGACCGGCGGACTCGTTCGAGCCGAAGTTGGAGTACTCATCCATGATGCCCCGCGCGTAACCGACCTGGCCGGTAAACGACAGCCAATCGGTCAGGACGCCCGACAATTCGATGTCGACGCCGGAAGAGTGAGACGACCCCGGCGACGAGAACCCGGCGGTGCCTCCCTGGGGCAGGATGATGATCGTCGCCACGTTCTGGTTGTTCCAGTCCATGTAGTATGCGGCGAACGTCATGCTCCAGGCTTCCCACTGCTGCTTCCAGCCGATCTCGGCCATCTTCATGGTCTGCGACGGCGTGAAGTCGCCGTAGACGTCGATGGCCGAAGCTGGGATCACGTCCGGCGCGACGCTGTTGACGAAGCGTGCGTTGGTCGAGACACCCGGCAGCTTGGCCTGGGAGAGGCTAACGTAGGTGGTCGCCCCGTCCATGGGCCGGTAGGTTAGGATCGCGCGCGGAATAATTGCGTCGTATTTGTTCTCCGCATTGCAGAGCACCCGCGCATCCGTACAGGGCAGCAGCGGATTGCCCTGGAAGAAGATCTTGTTCGATTCGTCGTTGTAGCGGGCTTCGGCGGAGAGCGTGAAGGCCTCGGCGAAGTCGAGTTCGAACGAGGCGAACACACCGAGGGCGGTGTTGCGCCCGCGGTTGATGGCGTTGGTCGTGCGGGCCGGATCGGGGAAGGCATTGAAGTGCTGATTGATGCTGCTGGCCCCGAACATGTAGCGGAACGACTGATCCTGCGGCGACGTCACGCGAAGTTCGTAGTAGAAGTCGCGCAACATCGATTCATCGCCGACGATATTAATTCTGTCCGGATTGCCGGGACTGGTCGGCACGCCGTAGTAAAAGTCCCGCCGTTCGGTCATCCCGGTGTTGGCCCGCGAGACGATGAACGACAGCGTGTGATCGGCGATCTCGTAGTCGCCGTTCAGTTGGATCCGGTAGGTCTGGTTCCAGCCGCCCAGGCTGCCCTTCGGGGTCCGGATGATGCCGTACTTCTCGGAAAGCGGATTAAGCTTGCTCAAGCCATCGAGCCGGGCCTGACCGCCGACGCTCAACGACACGTCGGTGGGATAGCGCGTATACGGGAACTCATGCACCGGACTTTGCGGGAACTGGTTGCAGAACCCGTCCAACGTCAAAGTGCTGAGGTCTTTGGTGTACGGGGTCAGTTGGCCCGTGATGATATCGACGGTGTTGCCGCGGTAGATGAGATCACATGAACCGGCGGGTACAGTGGCCTTCGAACTGAAGCCGAACATGGTGGTGTCCTGCTTCGTATAATACCCGGTCAAGCGGATGTTCAGATCGTCTGTCGGGTCATAGCTCACCATGCCGCTGACGCTCTTGTTGATGCTCTGGGCAAAAGGCTCGCCGTCGTCGAAGCTCCAGTCGCCGCCGTCCTTGTCGTAGCCGGACCAGACGCGAATGCCGATGCGGCTGCTGAGCGGACCGCCGACACCGGCGTTGACATTAAGTTCGTCGTGGTCGGTCGGCGACCACGCCACCTCGATGTCGCCTTTCCACTCGTCGCCCGGCCGCATGGGAATATAGTTGACCGCGCCGGCGAAGGTGTTGCGGCCGAAGTA
>JAGREB010000024.1 GCA_020446775.1 Paracoccaceae bacterium | reverse complement strand
CGCCGCGGCGGCACGCGCCGCCGGCGAAGTCCGCCGCGCCGGGTTTCATATGGTGCTGGACGGAACGCGCCGGATGGTTGAAGTCACCGAAGCGCCGGTGACCGTCGGCACCGATCAAGCCGAGACGGCCGGCAAGGAAGCGTCGCTGTTTTCCGACGGCAGCGGCCGCATGACGGCGGGGATCGCCTACGACGTCACGCGCCAGGAAGAACTCGAGACGCGGCTCAAACGCGCGCAAGCCGCGCAATCGGATGTGTTGGAACGCCTCGGCACGTCGATCGCCATTTTTGGCCCGGACACGCGACTGATCTTCCATAACGCCGCCTTCACGCGATTGTGGAAGCTCGATGCCGCGTGGCTATCCGAAACGCCGAACTACGCGGCGCTGCTCGACAGTTTGCGCGGCCAGCGCCGCCTGCCCGAAGTCGCCGACTTTCCCGCCTTCAAGGAAAAAGAACTGTCGCGCTTCAATTCCCTGATCGACCCGATTGAGGACGTTTTGCACCTGCCGGACGGCGGCAGCTTGCGGCGCGTGGTCGCCCCGCACCCGCTGGGCGGCCTTCTGTTCACCTATGAAGATGTCACCGACAAATTGGCGCTGGAACGCTCTTACAACACGTTGATCGCGGTTCAGCGCGAAACCATCGACAACTTGCAGGAAGCGGTCGCGGTGTTCGGGGCCGACGGCAGCCTGCGTATCGCCAATCCGGCCTTTGCGGATTTGTGGGGTTTGAGCCTCGATGCCTTGACCGAGAACCCGAACCTCGCCGACGTGGTCGATGCGTTCCAGGACATGTTCGACGAACCTGCAATCTTTACACGCCACCGCAACCTTCTGCTGGCCGCGCTCGATCCCGACACGCAACGCATCACCCAGCAAGGCCGCCTGGTGCGCAGCGCCGGTTCGGTGCTCGAGTTCATCACCGTGCCGCTGCCCGACGGTGGAATCCTATTCTGTTACAACGACGTTTCCGCACCCGAGCGCGCGGCACAGACCTTGCGCGGCCGCGCGGAAATTCTGACGGCCGGCGAACGCCTGAAATCGGACCTCGCGGCACGGCTTTCGGCCGAGTGCGCACAAGCGATCGACGGAATCGTCTCTTTGTGCAGTGTCATCGCCGACAGCGGTGCGAACAGCAACGTCACAGGGGCCGCCGAAGACATCGTCCGGTTGGCTCAGGATGTCGCGGGCGTTCTGGCGGAGGCGCGCGATCTCGCCAAGGTCGATTTGTTGCAACAGGCACCGCGCCTCGATTCCGTCGATATCGCGGATGCGATTTCACGTGCCCTGACTTTGACCAAGGCGACGGCAGCGAAGCGCAAAAACGAATTGCAGGTCGATTTGCCCGACGGGCTCGGCTGGGTGGTTGCCGATCCCAAGCGATTCAAGCTGGTCGTGTTCCTGATGATGTCGGCGGCGATCGACGCCTCCGACCGCGGGACCATTCGGGTCGATGCGGTGCGCCGGACGAACGAAGGTGTGCTCGATCTGCGCGTGAGGTACGCGCGCGATCACGATGCCGAGCAACAGGGCGGCCGCTTAGCCTACGAACTGGCGCGCCGGTTGGCTGCGCTCGACGGCGGAACGCTGGCAGAAACCGTTGACGGCGGGGGCAACGTCTTGGCGTGGCGTCATCCTCTCGGCACGGCAGGGGTGCGCACCGACCCCATGGGTGTGCGCGCAGGTTTGGCGACATGACGGGCGAGATTCGAATTCCCCTACCCGACGCACCGGCCACCGAGCGGCTCGGCGCGCGGCTTGCGGCCGTTTTAAAGCCGGGTGACGTCGTGGGTTTAAGCGGCGACCTCGGTGCCGGAAAGACAACGCTGGCGCGCGGATTGATCCGCGCCTTGACCGGCAGCGATGACGATGTCCCGAGCCCAACTTTTACGCTTGTGCAAACCTACGACACGCCGGGCGGCGAGATTTGGCACTTCGATCTTTACCGCCTCGAACGCGCCGACGACATCCTCGAACTTGGTTGGGATGACGCTTTGGCCGAGGGTGTGTCTGTGATTGAATGGCCGGAGCGTTTGGGCCACCTCGCACCCGGTTCGATGCTGCGCGTAACGTTGACACCGCAAACCGGCGGCGGCCGCGTTGCGACCATCGGCGGGAACCGCGCTTGGACCGGCCGCTTAGACACCTTGACCGCGCATGCCCGTTGAGTCCGAACGCGCCCAGCGCGAAGAAATCATTTCCGCATTCCTGAAACGTCATGGCTGGGATTCGGCGCAGCGCACGCGCATTGCCGGCGACGCCTCGTTTCGTAAATACGACCGCCTGATCGGCGAAAATAAATCCGTTGTATTGATGGATGCGCCGCCGCCGCAGGAAGATGTGCGGCCCTTCGTGCGCATCGCCCGCCACTTGCATGATCTTGGATTCTCTGTCCCCGCAATCCTGGCCGAGGACAGCGAAGCCGGATTGCTGTTGTTGGAAGACTTGGGCGACGACACCTATACCCGGTTGCTTGCGCGCGGTGTCGACGAAGAAAAGCTTTATACACTCGCCGTCGACGCATTGATCGCGCTGCATCGCCTGCCCGAGGACAAAGCAATCGCATCGGGGGTTGTCCGCTACGGCGAACTGCGATTGCTGGAAGAAGTCGACCGGCTGCACGTCTGGTACCTGCCGATGGTCAAGGCGGCCGCGCCGGACAAAGCCGCGCTCGACGAATACCGGTCGATCTGGCGCGGCATCTTGCGTCACGCCTGGCGGGTGCCGGCGTCGCTGGTTCTGTTCGACTATCACGTCGACAATCTGCTGGGCTTGTTCGACCGTACCGGCATCAAGGCTTGCGGGTGGCTCGATTTTCAGGACGCCGTCGCGGGACCGGTCACGTACGATTTGATGTCGCTGCTCGAGGACGCACGCCGCGACATCGACCCGGAACTGGTCAGGCGCATGCTCGCACGTTATCGCGCCGCGTTCCCCGCGATCACGGACGACGACTTCAACGCGTCGTGGGCAGCGATGGCGGCGCAGCGCCACGTCCGAGTGCTGGGTACGTTTGCGCGGCTCAACGTGCGTGACGGCAAACCCGGCTACCTCGTCCATATTCCGCGCCTGTGGCGCTACATGGAGCGTTGCCTCGCCCACCCGATCATGGGCGAGCTGAAAACGTGGCTCGACCGCCACGTTCCGGCGTCCGCGCGCATGGTGAAACCGTGATCCGCCCCGCGCCGACTACGGCCATGTTGCTGGCGGCGGGCCTCGGCACGCGCATGCGGCCGGTGTCGAACCACACACCAAAGCCTTTGGTTCGCGTCGGCGGCAAAACCTTGCTGGACTGGGCACTCGATATTGCGATTGATGCAGGCGTAACACGCGCGGTGGTTAATGTGCATCACCTTGGCGATCAGATCGTTGCGCATATGAATGCACGGACCACGCCCGAGATCGTAATCTCCGACGAAACCGCCCAGTTGCTCGACACCGGCGGCGGGATCGTCAAGGCCATGCCGTTGCTTGGCGATGAGCCGTTCGTCGTCATGAACACCGACGGCATTTTAGTCGCAAGCAATGAAACGCCGCTCGCGCGCTTGTTCGCGCATTGGACCGACGCCGTCGATTGCGTCATGCTGGTTCATCCGCGTGCCATTGCACACGGTTTCGACGGTACGGGCGATTTTTTCGTCGACGCGGACGGCACGATGCGCCGACGCGGCACGGCCGCAAGCGCGCCTTATGTTTACGCGGGCGCTTACGTCATCGATCCCAAGATATTCGCCAACGCGCCGCAAGGTGCCTTTTCGGCCAACAAAATCTGGGACCGCTTACTTGCCGCAGGCCGTATGAAAGCGGTGATTCATGACGGTGCGTGGTTCCATGTCGGCACACCCGACGCCATCGCGCCGACCGAAGCCGCTTTGGCGGCCAAGGGAACCGCGCAGTGACGGGGCGGGAGGCCACGACCGGTTGGCGCCGCGCGACACGCAAAGGCAAGCCAAGCGTTTTTACGATTCCGCCGCACGTGCCGGTTGTCGACGCCTTGGCGCGCGGGATCCGCGATGATCTCGGCGACGATCCACTGGCCTTGGCGCGCGCGACCGTCCTGTTACCGACCCGGCGCGCGACGCGTTCTTTACGTGAAGCGTTTCTTCGCCTGAGCGGCGGCGCACCGTTGTTGCTGCCGCGTATGTTGGCGCTTAACGATGTCGACGAGGAAGACGCGTTGCTGTCGGGGTTCGCCGTCGCCGCGGACGGCGCGCCGGTGCCGCCGGCCATCGCACCGCTGCGCCGTCAATTGATGCTGGCGAGACTGATCATGGCTGCCGACCGCGCGATGTCGCCCGACCGCGCGGCATGGCTGGCCGCGGAACTCGCGCAGTTTCTCGATCAGGTGCAGACGGAAAAACTGTCGTTCGACAATCTCGACACCTTGGTGCCCGAGAAATTGGCGGAACACTGGCAAGTCACGGTCAAGTTCCTGCGCATCCTGTCGCAGGCTTGGCCCAGCGTTTTGGCCGAGGAAAATTGCATCGATCCGGCCGCACATCGCAATTTGGTGTTCGCGGCCCAAGCGAAGATTTGGACCGCGCTGGGTGAAGCGAGACAACTTGACGGGCCGGTGATCGCCGCCGGTTCGACCGGGAGTATTCCCGCCACTGCCGATCTGCTGGATGCCATCGCGCGCCTGCCGCTGGGATGCGTGGTGCTGCCGGGACTTGATGCCAAACTCGACGACGATGCCTGGGCGACGGTGGACGAAAGTCATCCGCAATACGGGATGAAGCATTTGCTTGCGCGGTTCGGGATCGACCGCGAGAACGTCATGATCTGGCCCATAAGCATGGACGATACGCCTGCGCCACATCGTGAGTTGCTGGCTTCCGAGCTGATGCGCCCCGCGGTCACGACCGAACGCTGGCGCGAAGCCAAGCTGCCGTCCGAATCGTTTGCCGGCCTGAGTTGGATCGATGCCGCCACACCACGCGAGGAAGCGACGGCCATCGCGCTCGTCATGCGCGAGACGCTGGAACAACCGGGCGCGACATGCGCCTTGGTGACGCCGGACCGAGACCTTGCGCAACGCGTTGCGGCCGAACTTGCGCGCTGGGATATCGTGATCGACGATTCCGGCGGCCGCCCGTTGGAACAAACGCCCCCGGGGACTTTCCTGAAACTGGTGGCCGAAGTTGTGGCCGAGGATTTCGCGCCGGTTCCCCTGTTGGCGGCGTGCAAGCATCCGCTGGCAGCAGGCGGGAACGATCCCGCGCGCTTTCGTCACCTGACGCGCATGGCGGAAATTTTCTTGATACGTGGACCGCGTCCGGCACCGGGGCTCGTCGGTTTGCACGTCTTGTTCGAAGCCGCGCGAAAGAAACTTAAACCGGATATCGCCGCAGATATCTCTGAATGGCTGTCGATCCTCGATCGGACTTTCGCGCCGTTCGCGGCGGTCATGACTGCGCAACTTGCATCGGTCAGCGATCTCATCGCTGCGCACATGCGTTGCGCCGAATCCTTCGCGGCTACCCCGGGCCTACCCGGTCCAAGCCGTGTGTGGGCCGACGATGCCGGCGAAGCGGCAGCCGGTTTTGCCGCCGAATGGGCAACGTGCGCCGACGTGATGCCGGATGTTTCGCCATCCGTCTACCCGGCGTTGTTCGCGGCGCTGATCAGCGCGCGCGTTGTGCGGCCGCGATACGGCGGTCATCCGCGGCTGGCCATTCTTGGTCCGCTCGAAGCGCGGTTGCAGCATTTCGATACGGTGGTCCTTGGCAGCCTCAACGAGGGCACTTGGCCCGCCAAGGCGGCGCTTGATCCGTGGATGAGCCGTCCGATGCGGCGCAATTTCGGTCTCGCCAGTCCTGAGCGGCGGATCGGTCTTGCCGCCCACGACATCGCCCAGGCGCTGTGCATGGCGCGCGTCGTTTTGACGCGCGCAACCAAGGTTGAAGGTACCCCAACGGTTCCGTCGCGCTGGCTGATGCGGCTTGAGCAAATCGCGGCGACATCGGGCCTCGCGTCGCCGCGAATGACACAGAGCGTACCGTGGACGTCATGGGCCGGCGACCTCACGCGCCCAGCGGCCTTCGCGGCATGGCCCGCCCCCGCGCCATGCCCGCCGGTTGCGGCGCGCCCGCGCGCCATGTCGGTGACGCGCATCGAAGAGTGGATGCGCGATCCTTACGCGACCTATGCGCGGTCGTTGCTGGATTTAACCGCGCTCGATGCGCTCGACGCCGATATGAGCGCGGCCGATTACGGTACGGCGATTCACGCCGCCTTGGCGACGTTCGTGAATACCGGGATCGATCCGCGCGATGCGAATGCGCTCGAGCGGTTAATGGCCCTCGGTCATGATGAATTCGAGTCTTTGGCGGTTCGCCCTGGCGTGAAAGCGTTTTGGTGGCCGCGGTTTGCGCGCATTGCCGCGTGGTTCATCGAAACCGAACGTGCGCGGCGCGGTTCGCTGACCAAATCCTTCGCGGAAAGAACCGGAAAAATGACGCTCGCGGGACCGGCCGGCCCGTTCGAGCTTCGCGCGACAGCCGACCGCATCGACGTCATGGCGGACGGTTCGCTCGCCATCATCGATTACAAAACCGGAACCGTACCGAAGGAGTTGGAAATCGCCGCAGGCTTTGCCCCGCAGTTACCGTTGGAAGCGGCGATCGCCCTGGCCGGAGGATTTCCTGACGTCGGCAAACGGAATGTCGGCGCGCTTGCGCATTGGCGGCTCCATGGCCGCGGCAAGGGCGGCGAAGCAATGCCGGCAGGTGAAGACGTCGGTGCGCTTGCGAAAGGCGCGCTCGACGGCCTGACAAAACTGATCGCGACGTACGATCAGGAATCGACACCCTATCCCGCACGGCCGCATCCAACGTATGCACCGAAATATTCCGACTATCTGCACCTCGCCCGCGTCAGGGAATGGGCTTCGCTCGGCGACGGAGATGGCGAGTAATGGGCAAGATCGACGCCGTTACGATTGCCAACGACGCCCAGAGGAAGGCGTCCGATCCTGCGGTGTCGTCGTGGGTGACGGCCTCTGCCGGATCGGGCAAGACCACCGTCTTGACCAAACGCGTGTTAGCGCTGTTGCTGGCCGGCGCTAAGCCGGAACGAATCCTCTGCTTGACCTTCACCAAGGCCGCGGCGGCGGAAATGGCCAATCGCGTGGCCGCAAATCTGTCGTCGTGGGTCACGGCGAGTGACGGCGATCTCGAAGCGGAACTGGCGAAGGATTTCAATCTTATTGCCGGCGCGGAAGACCTGGCGCGGGCGCGGCGGCTGTTCGCGCAGGTGCTCGATGCGCCGGGTGGACTTCGCATCGACACGCTGCACGCCTTTTGCCAATCGTTGCTTCGGCGTTTTCCGCTGGAAGCCGAAGTTTCTCCACATTTCGAGTTGATCGAAGAACGCGCCGCACGCGAAGCGTTGCATGAGGCCCGCGAACATGTGATCGCCGTGGCCGCGGCGGGCCACGATCCCGAACTAGCACAAGCGCTTGCCGTCATCACCGCGCGGGTGCACGAAACCAATTTCAGCGACTTGCTCGCCGCCATCACAAGCAATCGTGCGGCTATCGCGTTGTCGCTCGAAAAGCACAGCGGTTTAGCCGGGGCGATGACGGCAATTTATCGGACTCTAGGCGCGCGGCCCGGCGATACGCGTGAGTCGGTAATTGCGGATGCCTGCCGCGACGGCGCCTTCGACGAAGTAGGCCTGATGCGCGCGGGCAAAGCGCTGGCGAAAGGCGGCAAGACGGACGTGAAGAACGCGCCGATCATTGTGTCTTGGCTCAAAGGCGATCGCATTCCCGGGTTCGACGCCTATTGCAATGTATTCCTGACCAAGGAGAGAGAACTCCGCAAATCGTTTGCGACCCAAGCGGTGGGCAAAGCCGATCCCGCTGTTCCGGAAATTCTCGCTCGCGAAGCCGAGCGCATTTATGCCGTCGATCGGCATTTGCGCGCGGTTGAAACCGCCGAAACCAGCGCGGCGTTGCTGGTCCTCGCCGAGCGCATCCTGAAAACCTACCAACAACATAAAGCCCGGCTCGCTCAGCTCGATTATGACGACTTGATCGACGTGACCGACCGTCTGCTGAAGCAAAAAAACGTGGCAGCGTGGGTTCTATTCAAACTCGACGGCGGCATCGATCACGTTTTGATCGACGAAGCGCAAGACACCAACCCCATCCAGTGGTCCATCGTCGAGCGTCTGACCGAGGAATTTTTCGCGGGGTCCGGACGGCACGAAGATCGCGCGCCCGACGACGCGCGCACCGTGTTCGCGGTCGGCGACCGCAAGCAATCGATTTTCGGCTTTCAAGGCGCAGACCCCGAAGGATTTCTGCGCATGCGCGAGATCTTCGCCGAACGGGTCACGGCGGCGCAACGGTTGTGGTCGCCGGTTGAGCTGAACGTTTCGTTTCGCTCGACGGAGGCCGTACTGACGGTGGTCGACAGCGTCTACCGCGACGGCCCGGCGCGGAGCGGCGTGATCGAGGCCGACGAAGAGCTTGTCCACGTCATCAGCCGCGAAGGTCACGCCGGCCACGTGGCGTTGTGGCCGCCGATGCCGGCACTCGACTCCGATACACCTGAGCCCTGGAAACCACCGGTCGATCGCGTCACCGGTGAGTCGGCTGAAAACCGCCTCGCCCGGCTTTTGGCGGACTATATCGCCGACATGATCAAACGCGGCGACACGCTGCACAGCAAGGGCCGCGCGGTGCGTCCGGGCGACATCATGGTGCTGGTGCGCCGGCGCACGGCTTTCGTGGACGAATTGATCCGTAATCTGAAGGATCGCGCGGTGCCGGTGGCCGGCGTCGACCGCATGCGGCTGTCGGAACAGATCGCGGTCATGGACTTGGTGGTGCTGGGGCGCTTCTTGGTTTTGCCCGAAGACGACCTTAACCTTGCCTGTCTGTTGAAAAGCCCTCTGATCGGTCTCACCGAGGACGACTTGTTCGCGCTCGCCCATGGACGCGGCTTGCGCACGCTGTGGAGCGTGATGGAAGAACGCGGCGGCGGCAGCGATGCGGTTGGACGTGCGCATGCGCTGCTGTCCGAGCTGCTTGCCAAGGCGGATTACTGGACGCCGTATCATGTCTTCGCCCATGTGCTCGTCGCTTATGACGGACGCAAAAAATTGTTATCGCGGCTGGGGCTCGAGGCCGACGATCCCATCGACGAATTCCTCAATCTCGCCCTCGCCTACCAATCCCACCATCCGCCGTCGATGCAGGCGTTCATTCATTGGCTCGACACCGGCGACGTCGAGATCAAGCGCGACCTGGAGCATGGCGGCGATGCGGTGCGCATCATGACCGTACACGGCGCCAAGGGTCTGCAAGCGCCGATCGTATTCATGCCCGACACCATGCAAACACCGCGTGGACGCGAATCGGTGTTTGTAGTGGGCGAAGAAGACTCGCCCGTCGTGTTGTGGGCCGCGCCCAACACCGCCCGTCATCAAATTCTGATCGACGCGCGCGACGACGATCACGCCGCACAGATGCGCGAGTATCGCCGGCTGCTTTACGTCGCCATGACACGGGCCGAAGACCGCCTCTACGTGTGCGGTTGGGAGAATAAAACCAAGACGCCCGACGATTGCTGGTACAAGCTGATCGAGCGGGCGATCGAAAAAATCGGCACAAAGACCGAAGACCCGTTTCTTACGCGCGAAAAAACCCTGCCGTCGGGCGAAGTCATTCAGTACACCGTCGCACAGAAGGCGGCACCGGTTGCCGACGGACTTGTCTCGCGCGCCGCCGAGGCAGTGCCGTTACCGGAATGGGCGGCGCAACCGCCGCCGCCGGAACCCGAGCCGCCCGAACCGCTGACACCATCGCGGCCGTCGCGTACCGAGCCAGCCGTCGCGTCGCCGCTTGAAAGCGATCAAGGTCAACGATTCCAGCGCGGCCTGATCATTCACCGCTTGTTGCAAACGCTGCCCGACCTGCCGCGCGAACGCCGTCGGGATGCCGCCGAGGCCTTTGTCATGCGGCCCGGTTTTGGGCTTGACGATACGGCGCGACGCCAAATCGTCGACGAGACGTTGAACGTGCTCGATCGTCCTGAATTTGCGCCTCTGTTCGGGCCCGGTTCGCGCGCCGAGGTGCCGATCACGGGGATGATTGCCGGTCAGCGCCTATCGGGCCAGATCGACCGGCTAGCCGTGGGTGAAAGCGATATTTGGGTGATCGACTACAAGACCAATCGCCCGCCGCCGACAAGCGCCGCGCAGGTCGACGAAGCCTACGTTTTCCAAATGGCTGCCTACCGCGCGGCCTTGAAGGAAATTTACCCGGCGAAAGCGATCCGATGCGTCCTGCTGTGGACCCATGGCGACACCGATGGCAAACCGTTTATCATCGAACTGCCGGCGGACGCGCTTGACCATGCCTTCGCGGCAATGCAGGACGCCGCCTCTTCGCCATGAACGATCAATCCGCACAGCCGCAAGAAGCCAACGACGACCGCGTGGCCGCTGCCGGTCAGTTCGTGCGCGAAGCCTGGTACTACGCCATGCCGTCGTCCGGCCTGAAAGCGGGTCACACTATTCATCGCGCCATGCTGGGCGAAGCGGTGTTGGTTGGCCGGGATCGTGCAGGCGGCGTTTTCGCGTTACGTGATACCTGTCCGCACCGGGGCACGCTTCTGTCGCGCGGCGCATTCGATGGCCGCGAGGTCGAGTGCCCCTATCATGGCTGGCGCTTCGCGACCGACGGCCGGTGCACCGCGATCCCGTCGCAGACCTCAGATCAGCGGCCGCAACCGGCGGACGTTCGCACGCCCGCGTATCCGGTCCGTGAATCGCAGGGCAACATATGGATCTACATGGGCCGGCGGCGCGAGCATCTACCGCCGGTTCCCGAAGTCCCGGGGGTCGGCACGCGCCCCAAACTGACGATTGCGATGCTGTTCGATTGCGATATCGATCTTGCCGTGGCGGGGCTGATGGATCCCGCCCATGGCGCCTTCGTGCACCGCTCGGCGTTGTGGCGCGACAAGGCGAGCATTCATCAGAAGTCGAAAGCTTTCTCGCCGATCAGCGAAAACGGAACCGTCGGCTGGCGCATGGACCGGCACCGCGCTTCGTCCAACTCGCGCGCCTATCGCATTCTTCTGGGCGGTGCGCCGGAAACCGAAATCACGTACCTGATGCCTTCCGTGCGCATCGAGCACGCCACCACCGGGCGCTACACCTATGGCGGCCTGACCGCATGCACGCCCATCGACGCCACGCGCACCATGGTCCACCACGCCATGTATTGGGATGTCGGTTTGGCGACCGCGCTCAGCCCCATTATTCGGCTGGTCGCGTGGCGTTTTCTCGATCAGGACCGGCGCGCAGTAGAACACATGAAAGACGGCCTCGCCTTCGACCCGCCGACCATGCTGGTCCGCGACGCCGATACCCAGGTGCGCTGGTATTACCGGCTCAAGCGAGAACTGCTGGCCGCCGAACGTGACGGGCGTGCGCCACAAAATCCAATCGAATCAGTCACATTGACGTGGCGCAGCTGATCGCCTCAGCGGTTTGTAAACACCTTCTTTGACGCGAAACCTTCGCGCCCAGCGCATAAAACCTATGCGCAACCGTGCATATACGGATGCAACAATTGCGCGTAGATGCAGTGCCTGGAGCCGGAGGGAACCGGCCGGATTTATTTGGACCTGCCAAAAATTCGGACCCGGAACTTGAGTCGGACGCGCGGTTGGGATGCGCGTGCGCGAAACCCTTTATTGCGTCCACGCGCGAGCGTGTCGACGCGTGAGCGTGTGATCATGTCGAAACAAGACAGCAGCCCGGCGTGCGGGCCTGATTACTTTGCCATGGCGTCGGCCATACTGAAGATCGCGGGCGACCTGCGCGAGCAGGCGGCCGAGACCGGCAACCAAATCCAATTGGAACAAGCCGAGCGGCTGGAACAAATCGCCGACAGCATCCAAGCCGGCGCCGCTTGCCGGACGCTATAACCGGCCGAAACAATAAGGCCGATGGGCGCAGGCGATTGGCGCAGGCGATTGGCGCGATCCGGTCGCCTTGACGGTCCGCCGACCGCTTCCTAGATTGACGGCATCTCGTTGCGCCGGTGGATTGCCGGCCTCCCCTTACGCGAAAGGCCTGTCATGAAAACCGTATCCGATGCCTCGTTTGCAACCGACGTCCTGAAAGCCGACGGCCCGGTGCTGGTCGATTTTTGGGCCGAGTGGTGCGGGCCATGCCGCCAAGTTGCGCCGTTGCTCGAGGAAATCGACAAAGAAATGGCCGGCAAAGTGACCATCGCCAAGATCAACATCGACGATAACCCGCAGACGCCCACCCAGTACGGCGTGCGTGGCATTCCGACGCTGCTTCTGTTCAAGAACGGCGAAGTCGCGGCCACCAAGGTCGGTGCATTGCCGAAAAGCAAGCTGACGGAGTGGCTGACTCAATCGCTTTGATCAACGTTTCTCAGCGAAAGAAGAACCCGGCGATTTTCGCCGGGTTTTTTTTGACTTTGCGGACAGCATAACCGCCGCGGGCAAGGCGTCGGCGGCATATTGGTTTCGTCTCGCGCCCAAGTGCGCGGCCGAAAGGATGCGAGAACGTTGATTTTGCGCGTAACAGTTGACGCCCGCCGCACAGACATTCATTTTCGATAAATCGAACAAATAAGATGGTGTCATCGAGAAATGAAATCTTTCCAGGCGGCGTTTGTCGCGACCTTTGTATTCATGGCCGCGACAGCAGGTCAGGCGATTGCGGCCCCTGTCGTTCTCGATTTCGAAGAGCTTCCCGATCCACCCGTCTTGGGTGGGGTTCATTCGTACGGCCCCGAGATCATCGAAAACGGTTTCAAGCTGATCACCGGCACGGCATTTGGCGGTTTCGCGAGTTGGCCGACCAATTCGGTCAGCTACACAGGCAGCAAAGCCATTTTTTCGAACTCGTTTGGCGCGACGACAACCCTCATTCAAGAAAATGGCGGAGCATTTTCCATTGCGTCGATGGATATGACTTTCACGAGCGGGATTATCAATCCACTGGCCGAATTCAACATCACATTCAATGGAACCACGGCGAGTAGCGCCTTGGTACAGCAGACGTTCACCATCGGTCCGGGCTTCATGCCGTCGATGCAAACACTGAATTTCTCCGCGGCCTTCGGGAACATCGTGAGTTTGTCTTGGACCCATGTGGACCAGACCTATCAATTCGACAATGTGAATTTGGATAACGCGCCGGCGTTACCGGTTCCGGCAGGATTGCCCCTTTTGGGTTTCGGGTTGAGCTGTATGTGGTTGCGGCGGCGAATTAGGCCGTAAACATCTAACTCCGATTCCACTCAAGACCGCAGACGACGGGCTTATTTCTGCTGCCGCAGCAGATTGGCCTTGGCTTCCAATTCCGCGGCGAGCTGGCGGCGGCGGTCTTCGGACAAATTGCGGAGATCGACGAATAACCTCATCTCGTCGGAGTCGCTGCGGATCACGTCGCGCCCCCGGTCCATGTCGTCGAAGATGCCGTGTACTCTGTAGGGCGTCACGGGCTTCGAGATGCCTTTGACTTGAATCGGGTCTTGCGGAACGGCGTCGATCTCGTTCTTGACCAACTGATACGTGTGACCCGAGATGACGACGCCGTCAGGCTCGCAAATGCTTTCCAGACGGGCGGCCAAATTCACTTCCGCACCGATGATCGTGTAGTCCATGCGCAGATCGCTGCCGAAATTGCCGACATTGCAAAACCCGGTGTTGATTCCGATACGCATGTGAAGCGGGCGTGGGTATCCCATGTCGACCCACTTCGCGCGGAGGTCGACCATTTCGCGCTGCATCGCCACGGCCATCTTGACGCAGGCGATGGCGTCTTCCTGCACGCCGCGCGTCGAGGGATCGCCGAAAAAAACCAGCATGGCGTCGCCGACGTATTTATCGATCGTGGCGCCGTATTTCAGGGCCGTAGCGGTCATCCGGGTCAAATAGTCGTTCAATATGAAATTCAGCTCTTCGGGCTGAAGATCTTCCGTCGTGGCGGTGAAATCCTTCACGTCCGAAAAGAAAACCGTGAGCTGCTTGCGCTTTGTCGAAATCTCGACCGCTTGCCGGCCTTCGAAAATCGATTCGTAAATCTGCGGCGAAAGATAACGCGACAACTGTTCGGACAGCGTGGCAAGTTTTTGATTGGCGGAAGCGAGGTCGTGAGTCCGGTCTTTGACGCGCTTTTCCAAATTGAGGTTCAACGCTTCCAATTCGCGAAGCGCTTTCTCGCGATCCGCCGATACGACTTGGAGCGATCCCGCCATTTCATTGAAGGCCGTCGCCAGCGTTCCCAATTCGTCGCTGGAACTGACCGCGACGCGCCCCGACAGATCGCCCGAACTGGTGATCTCTCCGACCGCCGCCTTCAGTTCCCTGACCGGAGACGTAATCCGCCGCGACAGCCAAACGACAAAAACGACGATTGGAACCGCCAGCGCCAATCCCAAGCCGACCAATTGCAAAGCGACCTGATTGACCGAGGCATCGACATCGCCGAGGTCTCGCAACACGATGACCTGCCATCCGCGGACGAGTTCCGACGTCAGCGTCGAATACCCCGCGACGTGCGGCGTGCCGTCGATCGACAAACGCCGCGTTTCCGACGCCAACTCATCCACCTCGCCCGCCAAGGCGCTGTCGATTCCGTGGCTATCCGTCACCCGGCGCATGGAACGGTCGAAAAGAATGGCGTGAAAACCCTCACCCACAAGACGACCCGATACGGCGCTCCAGGGAATCGTTGCAACCAAAGTGCCCAGGCGAAAACCGGCGTCGAATGAGGCGTAAATGGGCAACGTCAATGCGACACCGGGACTGGCCTCGAAGGGATTTCGTGATTTGTCGACAAACGTCACGCCACGGTCCCGCGTTTGCCACTGAGGCGGCCGCACTGTCTGCGGTACGTCGGGAAGCACGGACGACGATGCAATCAGGATATCATCCGAGTCGAACACATAAATTTCGCCGTCGAGCCGATAGTCGAGTTTCAACGCATCCAACGAACTCGCGATACGTTTGTCGATATCGCCCGCCGGAATATCGTTCATCACATCCAGCTTCGCCCAAGCACGCAGATTGGTCGCAAGCGAATCGATGGCGGTAAAGATATTTCCAATGCGCTGATTGGCAATTGTGTCGAGCGCATTTGCTTGGGCGTCCGCAATCGACGTGCGCACGCTTGTAAAGACGACCAAGGCCGTTGCCACGTACGTCGCCAGGAAAATCGCCAGAAAGGCGACCAAGAGTTTCTTGATGATCGAACGTGAGAGCCACGCGGTCATGGGAGTTCGGCCATGACCTTGACCCCGTCCAAATTCGCCAACTCTTCGACATAGCCGATGGCGCCGGGAATCTTGCGAACGAACGCGATCACGGACTCGTTGGATCCCTGAACGACGGGCGGCGACTTGCCGCGAAAATGCATCTGGTCCCAATAATTGCTCAAGGACCGCATCGATTGCTTGAGGACAAGGTTAGAAAAGAACTCACGAAGATCGCTCGATGCCTCGCGATTGACCGGGACGATCGCGCGTCCGTCCGGCCAGTACGGCTGCCGCAATAGATAGATTTTTTCCAGTTCGTCCTGCGTAAGCTTCGAAACCTGGATGCTCGGATTGGCGATGACGTATACGGTCCGCGCGAAGGCGGAATCCGCGAAGGCCAGCGTGAAAAAGACCCAGAATGTGAGAAAAATGCGCATCGTTCAGAAGAGGATGTTGAATGATGCGATCGGCCCGCTTGAGATACCGAGGTTGGGGCCGCTTTGTTCGACGTATTCGAGTTTCCACGAGATGGGCGCTTTGGGCCGGTAGTTGAGTCCGATCAAGAAGTTGCGCGAGGTGCGGTCGAAGTTGCGATCCCGGAAAAATTCGCCGCGGCCGATCAGATAGAGTTTATCGGATATCGCAAACGCGCCTTGGACGTACCCCGCATATTCCGTCTTGTGTTTCCGCACGACGAGCGGGTGTTTCAGCGCCGTCCATGTCATCTCAGTCTCGATTTCGAGACGATCGAGCGTGAACCGGCCGTTCAGCCCTACGAGGAATTGCTTTTCCCGCGTTCCCTTGACGTCGGCGCCCTGGAGCGACAAACCGATCTTGTCGGTCAAGCCGAGCGGCAATTCGGCGTGTAGACCATAGGTGTTGTGGAATAGGTACGCGACGTTGGACGGATCGGGGCCGTCGAGATCGCTGCCCGGTTGCCAGTAAGTCTCGACCCGAAGCTCCTGCGCGCCAAGCCCTTCGGCGATCGCCGAAACACCGGTCACAAATTCGGGGTAGTTTCGGTAACTCGTTAAAGGGCGCGTCGTCGTCCAGACAAGCGGGCCTGCATGGATCGAATTCCACTCACCGACCGGCGACAGGATTTTGCCGACACGAAACGTCACGTGGTCGTCGAGAATGAAATCGTTGTAAAGCCGCTCGATGTCGACCCGCGGATCGATATTCTTGAGCGGGGGCGAGCCTTCGAACCAGAGATCGGCTTCGGCCATTTCGACTTCGAGAAACGGATTGATGACCCGATTGACGGAACCCTTGACGAACAAGCTGAGGTCGTCGATCAGCAGCCCAGCGTCCTGACCTTTTTTCGCGTGAGCTTCGACGGTCGCGTATCCGGCAATATTGAATGAACCGGCATTCAAACCTTGGCCGAGAATGTAGTCGTCCGACTGCGCGTGCGCGGCGTGCAACGGGCCGGCCGACATGGCGCACAAAATGCCGATACGGACGACTTTTAGGAGCTTGCTCATGGACCGCGAATTCGAATGCATTTGAGTCAAAAGGATCGGACGAGTTTTTGCCGAAATGCGCCCATAAAACAAACCTAATTCGCATATTTCGCCCACTTGGTGCATTTTTCAGCGACCTAGCGCCGCCATTCAGAACCATCCGCAATAGCGCGGCCCGCCTTCAAGCAATGAACTGTCTGCGTGGATGAAATCGTTCATGCGATTAGCCCTGGGCAGCCAACCCCGGGCGACCGACCCTGCCAAGCACCAGGGTTTTGCATTTTGGGCGCCACCGCTGTTACAACCCTAACTGCGTAGAGAGGGGGTTGCGAACCACATGACCACGACGTCCGGCGGATATGTCACCGATGTCGCGTATGTCGCCGAATTTTACGGCGATCATGCACCGGCGCACCTGAACCAGATCGCGGCGGCCGGCGGATTTCGCCCGCGCCCGCTCGACGGCGCTTTCACGTGGTGCGACTACGGCTGCGGCAATGGGATCACCGCGAATATCCTTGCCGGGTGTTTTCCCGTAGCGCAGTTCTATGGTGTCGATTTCCTGCCCGAGCACGTGCGGACCGCGGAAGTGCTGGCCGCGCGCGGCGGGCTTGAGAATGCGAAATTCATCCGCAAGGGTTTCGCCGAGTTGACGGACGGCGATCTTCCGCCGCTCGACTTCGCGGTCATGCACGGCGTGCTGAGCTGGATCGACGAAAAAAACCGCAACGCCGTGCTTGACGACGCGGCCAAGCGCCTCAAGCCCGGCGGTATCCTGCTGACGGGATGCAACGCGATGCCGGGATGGGCGGCGAAAATTCCGTTGCGGAACATGATTTATTCCCTGAGCGCCGACGACGTCGCCACGGTCGAGCGGGCCCGCACCGGGCTTGCCTGGATGCAACGGCTGAAGAACGCGCAGGTCAAATTCTTCCGCGACAATCCGGCTTTGGCCGACGCTGTCGATCAGATGGCCGCGCTCGATCCGCGCTACATGGCGCACGAATATTTCAATCAGCACCTGCGCGCATTTTACTACGCCGAACTTGCCGCCCTGATGGCGCCGCGCGGCCTGAAATTCGCGGGTTCCGCGACTACGTTTCTCAACATGGTCGACCTTGCCGTGCCGCAAGACCTGTACGACGAGTTCCGCACCGTCACCAGCCGGGCCGAATTGGAAGCCAAGCGCGACTTCGTACGCAACGAAACGTTCCGCCGCGACGTGTGGGTCAAGGGCGAACCGATCAAGACCGAAGAAGAGTGGATGGAGATCCACCTGCCGTTGATCTTCGGCACGCTGGTGCCGCTGAAGGACATCGACCGCGAAGTGGCGTTCGGCGATATCCAGATCGCCTACACGGGCGATCCATTCGATTCGATGTTGTCGAGCGTCGCGACCCAGGCGTTAAGCATCGCCAGCATGGACGACGATCCGGCATTGAATGCAATTGCCGCGTCGACCCGGGTCGAGGCCGCGCGCTTGCTCGCCGCCGGCGGCCAGGTGATTTCTTTCGCACGCGAGACGGTCGCAGCAAAGATGGGCGCGGACACCAAACTATCGATCCCGCCGGTCAACCGGGGCATGATCAAGGAACTGGGTATGCGATTGCCCAAAGTCCCGTTGGCGGCGGTGCACGCCGGCACCGGCATCGAGCTGCCCAACATTGACGCCATTCTCCTGCTGGCGCTGGTCGACAAGGGCCGCGGCCAGGCGGTCAAGTCGGCCCACAAGGTCCTCAGTTCCGAGGCCGGAGATTTTGTGATCGGCGGCAAGACCTTGGGCAAGGCCGACGTCGAAAAGCTGCTGACCGACCGGCTGGCGATCCTGACGCGGGATTTGCTGCCGAAGCTGGTGGAAATCGGCGTCGTCTCGGTGGAAAGTTAACCGCCCGGCCCAAAAGCGCCGGAAGGAAGGATTGGAATGGCCCACCGCGCGGCGTGCTTGCAGATTTCGGAAAATACTTCGGTCCCTGGAGTTGCCGCGGCCATTGCCACGCTCGCCCGGCAGTACGGCGACCTCGCGCTCGTCTTGTTGCCCGAGGGATTGCGGCTCGGCGAAAAGCTGACATGGGCCGGACCCGAAATGACGGCGCTGGCGGATGCGGCAAAAGCGCACGACATTTATCTTGCCGGGGCACTCGATCTCATCGACGACGATGGGCAGCCGGCGCGCGCGGGCTTTGTCCTGACACCCGAAGGGACGATCGGCTTGCGCACGGCGAAGCTGATGCCCGATCTGTTGCGTAGCGGTTATGAAGGCGGCGGCAAGACCGATTTCCCGGCCCTCGACACGCCATTCGGAACCGTCGGTATGCTGATCGGCGAGGATATCCTCAGCCACGAATACCTGCGCGGTGTGATCTATAGCGGCGCCGAGATTGTGCTCAACCCGGCGTGGGAGCGCGGCGACGACCGGTCCGAGGCGCGGCGCAATTCACGTCTCGCGCGCGCCTACGAAAACATTTCCTACCTTCTGTGCGCAACACCGCCGTCATCCATTGTGAGCGGTGCATGCGCGGCGTCGGTGATTTTCGATTATCGGGGAAAAGTTCTAGCCGATGCCGGTTCGGGCGAGACCGCGATCTCGGCAACCATCGATATCGCCGCGGCGCGTTCGCGGCGCAGCGAAGGCAAGATGAACTTTCCGGCGCAACTGCGCACCAAACTCTACGAACCCGAATACCGCCGCATGGCGGCGTTACCCAAAGGCAAAGACGCCGATCCGACGGCGCGTGCGAACGCCTTCATCGCTGCGATGGAGAACGCGGGGACTTGGACCGCGCCGAGCGCCAAACCGATCAAACCCTACGACGCGTTGATCGTTCAGGCGCACATCACCACGGTTTCGGACGTGTCGCACCGCGAAGACGTGGTGCAGATGAACCTGAAGCGCAGCCTCGCGGTTGCCGGCAAGTTCGCCATGGCGCCCAACGTCAAGCTGGTGGTGTTCCCCGAGTATTGGCTGACGGGCGCGGCGTTCGGCAAAAGCGTCGACGATTTCTGGCCCAACGTCGGCATTCGCATGGACGGACGCGAGATCGCGACGCTGAAGGAATTCGCCGCAAAGTCGGGTACCTACGTCGCGGGTGCGATTTTTGAATACGACCCCGATTGGCCGCGGCGCTGGTTCAACACCGCGTTCATTCTCGATCCGCGCGGCAACGTGATCCTGAAATACCGCAAGCTTCAGTGCGGCGACATCAACGGCCTGCTCAACAACACCACGCCCGGAAACATCTATTCGGCCTACGTCCAGCGCTACGGTTACGACGCGCTGTTCCCGGTGGTCGATACCGAGATCGGCAAACTCGCCTCGTGCATCTGCTACGACAACAACTTCCCCGAATTGTGGCGCGCCTTCGCCATGCGCGGCGCCGAGGTTATCGCCTACCCCACCGGCGAACCGCACAATGCCGGCCGGCGCGGCTGGGCCACCGCCAAGAACGCCCACGCGGCGGAAAACGGGTTCTATATCGCCTCGGCCAATACCGGCTGCGAAGCCGCATCCCCGGACGCGCCGACAACCTATTTCCATCGCGGCTTTTCGCGGTTGATCGATTACAGCGGACGCATCGTGGCGGAGGTGGATACGGCGGGCGAAGTGCCGTTGGTCGCACGGATCGACATCGAGGCATTGCGCCGCGCGCGCCACGACCCGGCGCACAACCTGCTCGCGCACCTCGACTACAAAGCCGCAGCCGACATTTACGCCAAGCACGATGGAATGCCGCTCGACTGGAACCTGAGCGCACCGGTCGAGACCGCCGCCGAGGGAATTAAAGTCGTGATGGAGACCATCGAACGCTTCAAGCGCGACGGAATCTACAAAGCGGCGTGACGGGCCGGCCGGTCTTAAGAATTTTCCTTTAGCACTTCGCCCGCCAGATAAAGCGAGCCGCAAATCAGCACGCGCCCACCGCCCGAATGTGCGGCTTTGATCGCCCGGGCCGCCGTGGCGGCATCGGGTGCGGTGGTGACTGTTTTGAACCCGGTTTGGCGCGCGGCTTCCGCCAGATCGTCGGGTAAATACGCAACCGGGTGATCGGGGATCGGCACGGCGGTGAAACTGGCCGCATACGGCGCCAGATGGCGCAGGAAATCGGCGGCGGGTTTAGTGGTCAGCATGCCGGCCACGACGTGCAACGGCCGGTCGAACCAAAGCTCCTTGACCACATCCGCCAACGCCACCCCGGCGCCTTCGTTGTGACCGCCGTCGAGCCAAATTTCCCACGGGAACGCCAGCGCATCGACGATGGGACCCGATTTCAGTTTCTGCGCCCGGGCCGGCCATTCGATCGAACGCATCCCGCTGCGAAGCGCGAACGACGGCACCGTCAGGCCCGAGACGAAGCTTGCCTGCTCGAGCGCCGCCAGCGCCGCACCGATGTTCTGATGCTGGTGACGCCCGGGAAGGTTGGGTTCGGGCAACGTCCAACGGTGTTGTTCGCCCTGATAGATCAATCCGCCCGCGCCGTCGGATTCAATCGACCAGGCTTCGTTCTGGAATTTGACGGGTGCGCCGACGTTAGCGGCCGTCGCGGCGATGACGGCCCGCGCATCGGGATGTTGCGCCACCGAAACGCTGGCGACACCCGGCTTCATGATGTTGGCTTTTTCCTGGGCGATCTTGGCCAGCGTGTCGCCGAGATACTGCGTGTGATCCATGGAGATCGAGGTAATCACGGTCGCGAGCGGGTGCGCGATAATGTTTGTGGCGTCGTAAGTGCCGCCCAATCCCGTTTCCAGCAATACCGCGTCGGCGGGAACGTGAGAAAACGCGAGAAACGCAACCGCCGTGGTGACTTCGAAGAAGGTGATCGGCTTACCGGCGTTGACGGCCTCGACGTGGCGCAACAACTCGAGCAATAGCGCCTCGTCGATGATCCCGCCCGAGAGCCTGATGCGCTCGGCGAAACGAACCAAGTGCGGCGAAGTGTAGGTATGCACGCGGTGGCCGCCGGCTTCGAGCACCGCGCGCATCGCAGCCACCACCGAGCCTTTGCCGTTGGTGCCGGCGACG
>JAGREB010000280.1:1355-4087 GCA_020446775.1 Paracoccaceae bacterium | reverse complement strand
GCCGGCTGCTTCGAAGATCGCGGCGATCAGTAATGCACCGGCCTGGCTCAGGGCCTTTGATCCGTCTGCCGGGTCGACATTGTTGGCTAGATCGTTGGCGCCGATGTTCATGGCCATGTAGGCGCCGACCACCGAGGCAATGGCGATGATCGCGTAGCTGTCGGACGATCCGGACTTGAAGTAGGTGAACACCCAGACGCAGACGACGAACAGAAGGCCGAAGCTCATGTCGAGGTAGCGCAAACCGATACGCACCGAAGCCTTTTCAAGCTGGACGATACGCTTGAGGTCTTTGTCGATGGCGGATTTTTTGGGCGCAGCGGACGAAGACGAAGGAGGAACTGTCAGGTCGGGCATGCCGTGTTGAACTCGCACATGAAACCGGCACGCCGGCGGGGAACTGGAATGTGTGTCATAAAAATGTCATTAATCCTTAATTGAATTCGCGGTTTCGGCGCAACAGGCCATTCGTACATTATGAACTCATGATTGATTTTTCGCGTTTTCGGCAATCCGCCGCCCTTCCCTATCGCTCGCACAAGGGGCGGCAACAGGTCCTTTTGATTACATCGCTCGGCACGCGCAGTTGGATCGTGCCCAAAGGCAATGTACCCCCGGGATTGACGGCATGGGAATCGGCCGAGTTCGAGGCATTGGAAGAAGCCGGTGTCGTCGGCGTGATTTCGCGCGTCAGCATCGGCTCGTTCACTTACCGCAAGGACGACAAATTGGGTTCGGACATGTGCCGGGCGAAAGTCTTTCCGCTAGAGGTCGAGGATACCCTCGAAATCTATCCACAAGCCGGCAAGCGCGAACGGCGCTGGATGCATCCGGACAAGGCGCTGGCGCATGTGGCCAATCCAAGCCTGCGCAAGGTCATCTCGATATTTGTGACGCCGGGGCGCCGCCGCACGGTATTTTGACTTGCCTTGATTCAGGGCAATCGCCTTTCCTTCATAGGCGACGACAGCGGAGATTGCGGCGCGGGGGGAAATTTCCATGATGACGTGCGATCGTATCGGCGATCAGGTTGATCCGAAATTTCACGGATCTTGTTTCATTTGCGCCGCATCTGCAGACGATGCACCACCCTCGTCGGCGCGACGCGCTTTACTCCGCACGGCGATGACGGCGCCATTTGCGATGATGGCCGCATCGCGCGCGACCGGTGCGGCGGCGCAAGACGCACCAAAACTCCCGTCGGGAGCCTTCGTCATCCGCTGCGGCGCGGCATTGCTCGAAAAAAACAACGAACTCGCCGTTGAACACGGCGTCGATGTTCTCGTCCGCGACGGTGTAATCGAAGACATCAAAGTCGATCCGATTTCAGGATTTCCAGTGGTCGATGCCTCGCGACACCTTGTGTTGCCGAGTTTCATCTCCGGCCACACGCATTGCTGTTCCGGCACGCCGACCCGCGGCATTTTCGAAGCCGGGCGCAGTTACCGCGACCCTTTGCAACTGGTCGAGAAGCTCTCCGACGAGGAGCAGGATGCGCTGACCGCTCTCAACATGGCCGAACTGCTGCGCTCGGGCTGCACCACGCATATCGAAATGTCGCTGACCCTAAGACAAGCGGAGAGTTACGTGCGCGTCGCCAAACCGTGGGGCGTGCGGGGCTTTCCCGGTCACATGATCCCCAACACGACGCGGCTGTTCGAGATCTGGTTCCGCACCGACGACAAAGTGTTGTTTGAATCCGAAAACGAAACATTGCGCGAAATCGCCGATGGGCTGGCGTTCGGAAAGACGCACATGGGCGCGAACGGCGGCTTGATCGTTCCCATGATGAACGCACACGCCACCGACACGCACACCGAGAAGACAATGCGCGCACTTAAAGCCGCATGCGACGAATTGGGGTCCGGCTTGCACCTGCATTATTCGCAATCGGGCGGCGAAAGCGGCAAGGTCAAGGCACTGTGGGGGAAATCACCGACCGAATGGCTCGACTCGTTCGGTTTGCTCGACCAGCCGGTGTTCGGCGCGCACATGAGCGGCATCGACTGGGCCGCAGAAGGCCCGATGCTCAAGGCCAAAGGCGTGGTATATGCCCACTGCCCCTCGGGCGGCGGCGCAGGCGGTGGATCGCAGCCTTATCCGGAAGCGTTGGCCGCCGGCGTTGCTTCCAACATCGGTATCGACACGCATTCAAACGATTATGTCGAGGACCTCAAACTCGCCGTGCTGTACGGCAAGAACCGCACGCGCCATTTGCGTCGGACAAGCGCCGTGCCGCTCAAATCGCCAACGATCATGGACGCGCTCGACGGCGCGACACGCGTCCCAGCCGACGCCTTGAAACGCCCCGATCTCGGCCGCATCAAAATCGGCGCGCAAGCAGATATCGTCACGGTCGACGTCAGCGGCATGTTGTCGGGATCAGGCGCGATGCCGCCGGAGCCGGTTTACAACCTTCTTTACTGCAACGGCATGATGGTGCGCCACGTCATGACGACGGGGCGCATCCAGGTTTACGATGGCGCGCTGGTGGTGGCCGGCGAGGCAAAAGTCATCGCCGACGGCGGCGCAGTGGTGCAGAAGATTTGGGCGCAGCTTGAAGACGCGGGCTGGTTTTCCGCGCCGATCCCGAGGCGTGGTTAAACACGCACCGCGCGCTAAGCCGCCGTCGCGACCTGTTTGTCCTTGAACAGCGTTTCCAGTTCGCCGCTCTGCGCCATTTCGCGCACGATATCGCATCCGCCAACGAATTCGCCCTTCACGTAGAGCTG
>JAGREB010000280.1:0-1214 GCA_020446775.1 Paracoccaceae bacterium | reverse complement strand
GGCGTGCCCTTCATGAAGAGCACGATGTCGTTGTCGGCGATGTCTTTCTTGATCTGTTCGAACGCGGGATTATCGCTCATGGTTGTCCTTCGATTGTCTGACGGGTGCGCCGGTTGACCGGCACACCGTTTCTGTCTCCATATATGGCCGCGACACTAACGGACAAGCACGGCCCCGCCAACACGCCATAGGGTACTGATTTTATTGGCTTTTTCAATCGTACCGCCCGCGTACTACGGTCCAATCACCAAGTTGCCTCGGGTAACGCGCTCAATCCTTCGGAATGCCGGCGCCGATATCGATCCAGGAGGTCAATTCGAAGCCCTGGATGACATCGATATGGTCGTGGCGGCCGAGCTTGATGTTCACTTGGTCAAGGTTGGAGAAATTGACCAGCGTTTTACGATCGGCATTATTCGTGAGAACCGGAAGCGTTATTCCCGGAAACGTCACAAGGACGCCCGTAAAGCTGCGTACGGTACGTTCGGACAAATATCCACAAGGTTGGTTGGCCGCGCGCCAAGCGACTTCCGCTGCCAGCTGTTGCGTCGGTCCGGAATAGACCGCATTCACGTCCTGGCCCGTAACTTCGCGATCGATCAGGTCGACCAACCGCGTCCCGCATAGTCTGAATTCGAAGCGCGCGGGAGAATATACGTCGACAATGACGACCGTGGGCTGCAAGTACGCCGGAACGCCGTCGAGGTAATCCGACAACCGGGGCAGCGGTCCGTGCCGGGGAAGCGCGTGCCAATACGACCAGAACGCAAGGATTTGCTCGTCGGTGCCGGTCGGGAGTTGGTGCGTATTCGCGGAGGTCATGGGTCCGTTCTACGCGCCGGCGAACTATTCAACCGTAACCGACTTCGCGAGGTTACGCGGCTGATCGACGTCCGTCCCCTTCAGGACGGCTGTGTGATAGGCAAGCAGTTGAACCGGGATCGCGGCGAGGATCGGGGTCACGAAGGGATCGGTCTTCGGCATGGTGATGGCATGCGACGCCAAGGTGCCGACGCGTTTCACCCCCATTTCATCAGACACGAGAATGACTTTTCCGCCGCGCGCGACGACCTGCTCGATATTCGACATTGTTTTTTCGAACAACGCATCCGACGGCGCGATAACGACGACCGGGACATGTTCGTCGATCAGCGCAATCGGCCCATGCTTCATTTCGCCGGCGGCATAGCCTTCGGCGTGAATATACGAAATTT
>JAGREB010000279.1 GCA_020446775.1 Paracoccaceae bacterium | reverse complement strand
GCGCCAAGGACGTGATCAAGTCGGGCGGTGAATGGATCAGTTCGGTCGATCTCGAGAACGCCGCCATGAGCCACCCGGCGGTTGCGCATGCCGCGGTGATCGGTTTGCCGCACGCCAAGTGGTTGGAACGTCCCTTGCTTATCTGCGTCCTGAAAGACAAATCCGCCGCGCCGCCCGACCTCGCACAGCTCAACGGATTTCTTTCCGCCAAGGTGCCCAAGTGGTGGTTGCCGGACGGCGTTGAATTTGTCGATTCGCTGCCGCTGGGCCCAACCGGCAAGATTCAGAAGACCAAGTTGCGCGAACTCTTCGCCGGACGCACTTTTTAATAAGGACCATTTTCCGGGACCGGTGCGGCCGAACAGCGACCGTCGGGCCGATCAATTAACACTATTATTACTAGTGTTTGCTCATGTTTTTTCGGGTTGTTCGCGCCTGAAAGTTGAGCCGTTCCAGGCAGGTTCCTGGGCTGATCCGCAGGGCCATCACGCTTTGACCTCGGCCAGCAATTTGCTAGGAACGGTAGACGAATCAGGGGGATAAAGGGAGTTCCCGCGGTCATGGCCGCCCAGGGAAGGGTATCGTTCGAAGTTCAAGTCATGCGCGGCAGCAAGTGGGCCATCAGCGAGGTGGTTCCCACCGAGCAGACTGCCCGCAACAAGGCTGAAGAACTTCTCAAGCAAAAGTCGACCGAAGGCGTGCGGATCGTCAAGGAATCCCACTTCGGCAACGACAGCCGGCGCGAGTCGGAAATCTTCAAGCAAATGAAGGAGACGGAAAGGGACGAAGACTTTTCCATCACCCCGGTCGACGACGCGCCCTTGTGCGAGCAATTGAGCGACTACTACGAGACCAAAGCCCGCAACACGATGGCGCGGATGTTCTCGAAGTATCTCGAAAAGCACGAAATGACGCCGCTCGAGATGCTGCACAGCCACAAGAGTCTCAAGCGGGCGCTCAATCTCGATACCATGGTGCCGTCGGCGGTGGATAAAATCGCGAGCCTGCACGCCCGCGCCACCGGCACCGATAGCCGCAAGCGCAAGGACATCATTTATGAGGCGATCGACCGCATCGCCGCGCGCGCCCGCGAAATCGACAAGAAGCCGCTGCCGGAATTGAAGGGGTCGACCCTCGACGACGTGCTGGCGCAGATCGACACCAAATCGTCGGACGAGGAAGAACGCCGCTTTCTCGCCAACGTCGCACTTGCCCGCGAGTCGGTGAATTGGCAGGGCTGGCTGGGCAAGATGGCCGAGCTGTTGCCGATGGCGAAGTCCGCCAAGGACGAGCGCGCGCGCATGATGATCGACGAAATGATGTCGGACATCCTGATTGCGAAAACCGTCATCAAGGACGTGATCGGCGTATCGAAGCACATGGGCGATGCGGTCCAACGCATGCTCGATTTGATGGAAGGCAAGTGCCAGCCGACCAAATTCGCCGCCGAAGAATTGCTGGAGCTTCTCAATTTCCTGTTCGCCAACGATTTGCTGCCGAAAGCCAAATCGATCTTGTTCGACCGGATGGAGCGCGATTTGCGCAGTCCCGTTCGTCTAACCAACAGCGACGAACCGAACGCCGACAAGGATTTCTTCAATGTGCTGCTGAACCGCGTGGTTACCGACCACGGTGTGATTGGTGACCGGCCGATCGCGTTTGGTCTTACCGAGCGGTGGGCGCGCATCATCAATCTGGGCGGCGCATCCGGCCGGCGCAAGGCGATGGAAGAGGTGCGCGATCTCCTCAGTTCCACGACCCGCAAGTTCGTTTATCTGATCGCCATGTACGATCCTGCGGGCGATCCCGATTTGTCGGACGTGATCACGGCGCAGCTCAAATTGTTCGCCGCCCAGCTCGATACCGTTCAGAAAATCGCGCCGGAAGCCAAGACTCAGCGAGCGCGGTTACAGGAAGCGACGCAGGTTCAGCGTCTCGTGCTCGATTCTCAGCTGGAGGAATCGCTGCGCATCATGCTCGCCAACAAGTTCGATACGGTGGTGTCGGACTACTTGATCTCGAACAAGGTCATCGAGCGGATCGACGATCCGGCTCTGCCGTTTCGCGACCGCGCAACGCGCTTGGTGTCGTTCTGCGCCGGCGGCGTATTGACCGAAGGCAAGGCCAAGTCGATCGCGCGCGAAAGCGTCGTTGCGTATTTGCGCCGCAAGGATTTCGTGACCGAATTCACCGTCGGAATCGACGATCCGTCGGAAAAGGAAAAGTCGATCCGCGACTTCTATATCCTGTTGTCGAAAACCGGCTTCGACGTGCGCGGTTAGCGCATCGCGCCGCGATCTCAAGCGATCCCAGCAAACGTACCGTTGGTCAGGTGCGCTTCGAGCGCGGCTTGAAGATCGAACGCGGGTTCGGCGGTAACGGCGGCGGCAACCGCATCGCCAAATCCTGCTCCCGCAATGGTTCGCGCGACGAACGCGGCGTCGCCCGTACCGACAAGCCGGGTCACAATGTGGTCGCCAGGCCGCGTCACAAGAACCGCTTCCGCGACGCTCATGTCGACTTTGGGCACGTCATTTATTTCGGGCTGATTGATCGACCAAATGCGGTGGATCGGGAAGGGAGAAACGACCAACCGAGTCGCGGGGTGCGGTGTAAGAACCAGCGCGCTGAGATTCTCAGGCTGGATTTCTGAGAGCGCGACCGGATCGAGTATCGGGGTATTGGCCGCGAAGTAGGCCTCGCCGCGTGTCCACTCCAAACGCGCGACATCGGCGAGGTAGGGGAGTTCGCGCAGCGGCTCCGCGCCGGCGATGAAATCGGCAAGCGCACCACCATAGGCCGAGAGTTGTGGAATACGCGGCGGGTGCGCGGCGATATAACGGTGCGCCAGCGTCGCGAAAAATTTTTCTCCGACGATGCGCCGCACGACGGGGTAAGCGGTCGCCAGAACATCGGTCAGACTGGTCTGAACGGTATTGCGATACACCGCGATGCGGTTCGCTGCGCTGCCGCGTGCAGCCGTCACGTAAGACGCTACGGCGTCCTCGTTCCCAAGAACCGTGTCGCGAAACCGCGCTTGCAGTTCAGGCAACATTGGCGCGTGTCCGGCGAGCGATGTCGTCGAGGATATCCTGGGCCGCGCGGGCTTCGCCGATCAACACGTCCAGTGGCGGCAGATCGAGGTCCCACTCGATCATGGTCGGCTGCGGGCCGAACCGCGCGAGCGCCGTGCGATAATGCGTCCAGACATCCTCGCAGACGCGGCGGCTGTGCGTATCGACCAGCACGCGATCATCGCCGTCGCCTTGCACCGTATGTCCGGCGAGATGGATCTCCCCGACTGCGCCGCGCGGGATCGCCTCAAGATAGTCCGTCACGTCGAAGCCATTGTTTTCGGCGCTGACATAAATGTTGTTGACGTCGAGCAGCAGGCCGCAATCCGTTTGTTCAACCAATCGCGCCAGAAATTCCGCCTCGGGCATTTGGCTGGCCGTGAATGTCAGATAGGACGACGGGTTCTCGATCAGAAGCCGGCGCCCGAACGCCTGCTGTGCCCGGTCGACGTTGGCCGACACGGTCGCCAAGGTTTCTTCGGTGTAGGGCAGCGGCAATAGGTCGTTGAGGTAGACGCCGCCGTGAACGCTCCACGACAGGTGTTCCGAGATCAGGATCGGGCCGATCCATGCGAACAGCCGCTTCAACCGGTCGACATGATCTTTGTCGAGTCCGTCGTGCGAGCCCAGCGATAGACCGACGCCGTGGCAACTGATCGGCGTATGGGCCTTGATATGTTCGAGCATGGCGCGGCGCGGGCCGCCGTCGCTCAGGAAATTCTCGTTGTGGATTTCGAACCAGCCGACGCTGTCGCAGCGTCCGCCGCGCGCGACGATCTCGGGCATATGAGACGGACGAAGCCCGACCCCCGCTTGCGCGGTGATCGGGCTTCGCAATTGTGCCGGCGCCTTCGTGGTGCGACGATCGCTCGAGGGCATACGCGAGGCCGGCATGTGTCGGGCGCGATTAGCCTTTGTGCTCTTCGCTGCCGCCCTTGCCGTCGAACGCTTCGAGCTTGCCGCCCATTTGCATGCAAGTCCCGGCTTCGACAAGCTTCCACTCGTGGCCGTCATGGTCGGCCTTCGCCTGTCCGGCGCAGGAATGTCCGCCATTCGCCGAAGCGCAGCCGTTTTCGCCGGCTTTCGCGACGCCATAGCATTTTTCCTTGCCTTCATCGGCGGCCGAAGCACCCGACGGGACGGCGACAACGGCCATCGCAACGGCACCGGCGACCGCAGCGGCCAATGACTTCAGATTGAGATCAGACATTCAGCATCTCCTTTGATGCACCACGTCAGCAATGGCGTGATATCGTTTACGCCGCGCGCGGCGGACCATCCGCCGGGCCGCGACGAGCGCGAATCATAGGATTGATCGAATTCCGTGCGAATCACACTTATGTGATGGTTTTTGAGAACAGTTCTTACAAAACTTTCACATCAATCCCGAATTTCGCGCCCATCTCCGATGTGTAAAACGCGAGGTATTCTCGAATGGCCGCACACTCGGGAATGGGCGATTCATACGACCAAACCGCGTTTTCCGCGCGGTCGGCCCCATCGACGATGGCGAAATAACTGGCATCGCCTTTAAACGGGCAATGGGTGGTATGAGCGGTGCGCAGCAACATTTCCATGCGCGCATCCGATCGTGGGAAATAGATCACAGGTGCGTGACGCGTTTCGTTGAGGACGACCGCCCGAGTCGACTCCGCGATCACTTTCCCGTGCCACGTGGCAACCGCGCGCCCTGGCTGAATCGAGGTGTCGATCCGGTAACCGTCCTTTTTTAACTGGTCGATCTTGGCGCGCATGGCGGCGTCGGTCGTCATGATCCGTCTCCTCGCGTGTATCGTTCGCGGGCCAGCATAATCGCTCGGGCCCCTTTTTGTCGCCCCGGTTCCATTTTATCGCCCGGTTCCATTTTATCGCCCGGTTCCATTTTATCGCCCGGTTCCATTTTATCGCCCGGTTGCATTTTATCGAAAGTCAGGTTGCGGCGCGGGCTTTGATCGGGCAAGACCGTTGCCCCTACCAACTCATCTCCGGCGGACTTTCCGATGCCGAAAAATTTCCGCTTTATCATATACGCCACGATCCTGGGCCTTGCGCTCTACGCCTACTTCCAGCCCCGGCCCGATCTGCGTGGTCCCGCGCCGAGCGCGCCAGCGGACTCGGCGCCTGTGGTTGCGACGCCGGCCGCGCCCGCTTTGCCGCCTCCGCCTGAAATTTCCATCCCGGTGACGGATAGACTGGGCGTTCGCCGTGAAGGGCTGGAAACTTCATTCTCCCAAGCGCCGTTTAAATACGCGTTTCAATTCGCGACCGACGCCGAAGGCCGTTCGCAATTGACCGGCACGGCGCCCGACGGCACGGCGCATCTCGTCATGATCGGTCCGCCCGAAGCCGTGACCGGTGCCGCGCTGCGCGCCGACATGAACGACTCAAACCGTCTTGCTCAATTGAAGAACGCCAACGCCATGGTCAATCTGGCCAAGCTCGCGGTGCCCGGCTGGTCCGAGGCGACGGCCTGGGTGACGGACAATATTCAGCGCACCCTCGCGGTCGGCAGTGCGGCGACCACGGTCGACGGCAAGGACATCACCATGACGGCGCGCCCGCCCGGAAAAATTCTGATCTTGATGATTACCGGGCCCAAATCCTGACGCCCAGCCGCGTTACGCGTCCAGCCAGTCGATTACTGCTTTCGCTTTCTTGGCGCGGCCCTCCGGGTTGCGCTCGCTCGGCAGCAACATCTTGGTGCCGTGTTTCGCCAGCGCGGCGGCTTCTTCGCAGGTGACGTAGAGCGGATCGTCTTCGCTGGCCATCACCAACAGCGGGCAGGGGATCAGCGGGATGCGCTCGCGGTCGGGGTGGCGAAACGCCGCGCGATATCCGCGATGGTAAGTGGTCAGCGACTTCAGGACCTCCAGAACGATCGATTGGATCGCCTCCGGCGACGCCATTTTCTGTTGCCGTGCGAATTCAGGCGTGCGGCGGAAATACGGAAAATACAGAACCTGATCGCGCACGAAGTTCCACGCCCAGATCAAATGCTGGCCGAATTCCTCGGGATGAATTTCCGGCGCGTAGTTGGCGAGGAAATCCTTTTTGTCCTCGGGTGAGAACATGCCGATGCCGTCGAACACCACCTTGCGCACCCGGTCGGGGAAGCGGATTGCAAGTTCGCAAGCGATGTGCGCGCCGGTATGGCTGCCGTAAACATCGACTTTGTCGAGCTTCAGCGCGTCGAGCACCCGGGCGACGCTGTCGGCGTAATAATCCATGTCCGGTGCGTCGAGGGCCGACGGCGCGGAATCGCCGTTACCAAGCGTGTCCGGTGCAATGCAGGCCCGGGTCTTGCCGAACTCCAGCATCATCGGCACCAGATTGAGCGACGACGCTGGCGAGGCATGAATCATATAAAGCGGCAGCGGGGCCGCCGGTTTTGTCGTTCCGCACGACCGGTAATGAACCAGCCCCTCGCGGACGCGGACGAAGGCGCGATCGATGTCCATGGTTCCTCCCGACAGTGCATGACCAGAACGGGCGATCTTATAGCACCGGGACCGCGCAAAATATCAGCTGCGTCAATGTTGTGAGTCGTGCCGCAACAAATGTTACATTCGGTGAGTTGACCGGATTCCGCCGGATGTGGACAAACGCCGCTATGCAACAACCCGCGACGATGTCGGGCGGAGACGCGGTTTCGTCGCCGCGCGCGACACCCACGACCAACAATGGATTGGCGCGCAATTTCGCCCAGTTCGAAACGTTGACGGCGGCGCTCGACTACGCCGCCAAAGGCGCGACCGGATTCAACTTCTATGCCGCGCGGGGCACGCTGCAGACCGTGTTGCCTTACCGCGATCTGCGCGAGCGGGCGATTTCCCTTGCCTTGAAGCTGTCGGCGGCCGGGAACAAGCCGGGCGACCGCGTGGCCCTGTTGGCGGCGACGGCGCCGGAATTCCTGACGCTTTTCTTCGCCTGTCAGTATGCGGGCGTCGTTCCGGTGCCGATGCCGTTGCCCACGGCGTTCGGCCGGCGCGAAGCCTACATCGAGCAAATCCGCAATCAGATCGCGTCGGCATCTCCTCGCATGTTGTTCGCACCCAAGGATTTCGTCGAACTGGTCAGCGAAGCGACGGCCGGCAAAGGGCTCGCTCTGGTCGGCGGGTTCGAAGACGCTTCCGCGCTGCCGGAAGGCCAGGGCGATCTCGCACCCGGCGGCGGCGAAGATCTCAGCTACATCCAGTACAGTTCCGGTTCGACCCGTTTTCCGACCGGCGTCATGGTCACTCATGCGGGTTTGATGGCCAATTGCCGCGGCATGAATTTGGCGGTGAAAAACGCAGACGGCGACCGCGCGATTTCCTGGCTGCCGTTCTTCCACGACATGGGATTGGTCGGGTTCATGCTCGCCGTCATGGCGTCGCAAACGTCCACCGATTACCTCGCCACCGAGGATTTCGCGCGCCGCCCGATGACTTGGCTCAAGCTGATCAGCGAGAACGGCGGCACGATGTCCTTTAGCCCGTCGTTTGGCTATGAACTGTGCGCGCGGCGCGTTCAAACGATGAGCAAGGATTCGCTCGACATCGACCTGTCCAAGTGGCGCCTCGCCGGCATCGGCGGCGAGATGATCAAGCCGCAGGTGATGCAATTGTTCGCCGAAGCGTTCGCGCCGTTCGGGTTCCAAGCGTCTGCGTTCAATGGCAGTTACGGACTTGCCGAATGCACTTTGGGTGTATCGTTTTCACGGCCGAACACGGGATTGAAGCTCGACCGTATTGCCAAGGATAGCGTCGCCCACGCGCATGCCCGGCCGGTTGCGGCCGATGCGCCCGACGGACGTACATTTGTAGGGTGCGGCGTCGTGATCGAAGACCACACCGTCGAAATTCGCGATGAAGAAGGCAACCTGCTCGGCGAGCGCGGTATCGGCCGCGTGTTCGTCAAGGGCCCCAGTGTAATGCCCGGGTATTACAATAATCCCGACGCCACGGCGGAATCGCTGATCGATGGCTGGCTCGACACCGGCGATCTCGGCTATTGGCTCGGCGAAGATTTGGTCATCGTCGGCCGCGCCAAGGACATGATGATCGTCAACGGCCGCAACGTTTGGCCGCAGGACATCGAGTGGACCGTCGAACATATGGACGGTATGCGCTCCGGCGATTCCGCTGCCATCGTGCTGACCGATGCAACTGGCGCTGAGAAACCTACGATATTGGTGCAGTGCCGTCCGCTCGGCGCCGACGACCGGCGTAAACTGAGCGACGATTTGCGCGCGCGCGTCAACGAGGCGGTCGGTATCCTGTGCGATGTCGTGCTGGTGCCGCCGCGCAGCCTGCCCAAAACCTCGTCGGGCAAACTTGCGCGCGGCAAAGCCAAGGCCATGTACGAACGCGGCGAGATCGCGCCGCTTGGCCGAGACGCGTAAGCCGTCATGCTTCCCGATGGCTCTCTCGTTGCCGTGACCGGCGCGACCGGGTTCATC
>JAGREB010000278.1 GCA_020446775.1 Paracoccaceae bacterium | reverse complement strand
CGGCGGCTTTCGCGACTGTCGAGGCGCGCTGGTCGGGCTGCGACAGTATCGTCAATCTGTGCGGCTACCGGACGGACCTCAAACCGGTCGACGAATTGTCCACCGCATCGTGGGACGACGGCATCGCGGGAAATCTGCGCAGCGCTTACCTTGTTTCGCACCACGGCATTCCGATGTTGCGCGCGTCGGGCGGCGGAACGATGGTCCACGTTTCTTCCGGCATCGGCATTTACGGCATGAGCGGGTACGGCCCCTATGCCGCCGCTAAGGGCGCCATCAATGCATTGGCGAAGACCTTGGCCAAGGAAAATGCGCCCGATATCCGCGTCAATGTCGTGGCGCCGAGCCTGGTCGATACGGGATTTGTGCGCGGCGGCACCGGGCGTTCCAACGAAGACGATCCTTCCCCGATCGACGCTGCAAGCTATGCCCGTAACATTCCGCTTGGCCGCGTTGCCCAAGCCGAGGATATCGTCGGACCGATCTTGTTCCTGGCTGGGCCAGCGTCGCGTTACATGACCGGCCAGATCTTGCACGTCAACGGCGGCCTGTTCATGCCATGACAAGCGCACGAAACAACAAATACCAGGGCACAGGGACTAAGAGATGAACGCGATTACTTTCGACCGTACCAAAGCGCGCTTTCCGATCGCCGAAGTCGTGACCAGTTTCATCGACGGCGAAGGCGTGCCGGCCGACAACCGTGGCGAACGGCTGCCTGCGGTTTGCCCCGCGACCGAGGACACCATTTCGTTCCTGCGCGAAGCCGACAAGGACGAGGTCGATTTGGCGGTCAAGGCGGCCCGGCGGGCGTTCGATCAAGGCCCGTGGCCGCGCATGAGTACCGACGAACGCAAGCGGATCATGGCGCAGATCAAACAGGTCTTGACCGAAAACCTCGACGAAATCGCTTATCTTGAGACGCTCAACGCGGGCATCACCCATACCCACACGCGCGGATTTCATGGGCCGCGCATGGCGTGGAACTTCGAGTTCTTTGCCGAAGTGGCCAGCCAAGCCGCCGGCCAGGCGTACCAGCAAACCAAACCCTATCTATCCGTGGTGACGCGCGAACCGATCGGTGTCGGCGCTTTGATCGGACCTTGGAACGCGCCGATCGCGCTTTGCACGATGAAGATCGCGAGCTGCATCGCGTTCGGCAATACGTGCGTCCTCAAGCCGTCCGAGTTCACGCCGCTGTCGTTGCGCCGCGTGGTCGAGTTGATCCACAAGACCGACATCCCCAAAGGCGTCGTCAACCTCGTCAATGGGCGCGGACACGTCACCGGCGACGCGTTGGTCAGCCATCCCGGTGTCGACGTGGTGTCGTTCACCGGCGGCACGACCACCGGGCGCGCCATTGCCTCCCGCGCGGGACAAGGATTGAAGCCGGTCGCGTTGGAACTCGGTGGCAAGTCGGCCAACATCATCACCGCGACCGCCAATCTCGACCGTGCGCTCGACGGCGCGTTGCTCGGCATCTACTCCAACAACGGCCAGCAGTGTCTGGCCGGGTCGCGCATCCTGGTCGACCGAAAAATCGCGAATGAGTTCATTGAAAAGTTCGTTGCCCGCTCGCGCAACATCACGGTCGGCGACCCGCTCGACCCGAAAACGCAGGTGGGCCCCCTCGCCTATGAAGCGCATATGAAGCGTGTGCTCGGCTTTGTCGATATTGCGAAGCAGGAAGGCGACGAACTCCTGGTCGGCGGCAAACGTCACGACGGATTCAAGAAAGGCTATTTCGTCGAGCCGACGGCCGTCATGGCCAAGAACAACGACACCCGCATCTGCCAGGAAGAAATCTTCGGGCCGTTCGCGGCATTCCTGACCTACGACGACATCGACGAAGCCATCGCCATCGCCAACCAATCGGAATTCGGCCTTGTCGGGTACGTCTGGAGCGACCATTTGCCGACGGCGATGAAGGTGTCGCAACAAGTCCGCGCCGGCACGATCTGGGTCAACACACCGCTGACCCGCGAGCTGCGCGCGCCTTTCGGCGGTTACAAGGCGTCGGGCATCGGCCGCGACAGCGCCGAAGATTGCATGATGTTTTTCACCGAAGCGAAAACGACGACGATTCCGTTGCAGGAATTTCCGATGGCGAAATGGGGCGTCTGATCGGAAACCCAAAGAAAGCGCGTTCATTAAGGACTGAGAGCGAGGACTCCAAGGGGAAGCCAGAGTTCAAAACCCAAGGAGAACGAAAATGGCGAAGTTGAAGAGTCAGAAAGCATTCTACGCGGCACTTGAAGCGGCACGCTCCCCGATTCATTCGGGCGGCCACCCCTTCAGCAAAGCCTGGTCAAAGGGGCAATTGACGCTCGACCAAGTCGGCCGGTGGGCGATTCAGCACTTCTATTACATCGATGCGATCCCGCAGCAGTTCGCATACTTCATCTCGCGGCTCGATCACCTGCTCGCACGCCGTCACATGCTTGAAAACCTGATCGGCGAGGAAATGCCGCACCTGCCGCCGAAGCGTCACCCCGATCTTTTGGTGAAATTCGCGAAGGCCTGCGGCGTGAGCAAGAACGACTTGTACAAAGCCGAGGAACACGGTCGGATATTGCCTTCGACCCGCGCCATGCGCGCATGGATTTGGGAATTGGTCGCCTTCCGGCATCTCGCCGAAGGCGCGGCCGGCATCATGGTCGCTCTCGAAGGCCAGCTGCCGACCCTCTATCCCGATTTCGTCAAGACGATGAAAAAGCAGGGTTTGACCGACGACGACATGGAGTTCTTCCATGTGCACATCGTTAACGACGTCGAACACGCCCATGTCGGCCTTGAGATCACTGCCGACTATGCGAACACGCCCGAACTACAGGAACGCGCCGTCGCTGCGGTGCGGGCGTCGACCGAAATGCGCTGGCGCATGCTCGACGGCATTTATGATTCGATTGTCGCGCGGGGCTCCAAGTCCAAACGTGCGGCATAAGAAACCGAGAGGGCCCGCGTCGTCAGCCGGCGGCGCGGGTATCGCTCTCGGAAGTTGCAAACGAAACGTGAGAGTTGAAATTTCTGGATCAACAAAGGAGAGCGAAGATGGCTACACAATTGATGAACGAACCCGAATTTTTCAAAGCGCTTGAAGCCGCGCGCACGCCGGTCCATTCCGGCGGGCATCCGTTCAGCCGCGCCTGGGCCAACGGCGAACTTAGCCTGAAACAGATCGGCTATTGGGCGGTTCAGCACTTCTATTACATCGATCCCATTCCGCAGCAGTTTGCGCAGTTTTTCTGCCGCCTCGACGACCTCGAAGCGCGCCAACACATGCTGGAAAACCTGCTGGGCGAGGAAAACCCCGCGGAACCGAGCAAACGCCACCCCGACTTGTTGGTGAAATTCGGCAAAGCCTGCGGCCTCAAGGAAGACGATTTCTACGCCGGCGAAGAACAGGGCCGCATCCTGCCCTCGACCCGCGCCATGCGCGCATGGATCTGGGAATTGGTTAACGTCCGGCACCTCGCCGAAGGCGCGGCGGGCATCATGGTCGCGCTCGAAGGCCAGCTCCCGACGCTGTATCCCAAATACGTCGAAGCGATGAAAAAAATGGGCCTGACCGACGACGATATGGAATTTTTCCATGTGCATATCGTCGGTGACGTCGAGCACGCCGATGTCGGCCTTCAGATCACATCGCATTATGCGACAACGCCGGACCTGCAAAGCAAGGCGATTGCCGCGGTGCGCGCGTCGACTGAAATGCGTTGGCGCATGCTTGACGGAATTTTCGATTCCGTCGCGATGAAAAAAGCCGCCGAATAACGGTCGTATTTATGGTTACGACTCCTTTGATCGATGCCACCGGCCGCGTCGCGTTCGTGACCGGCGCTACCGGCGGCATCGGCCAGGCCTGCGTCAAGATGCTGCTTGACGCAGGCGCGCATGTGGTCGCCACCGGCCGGCGCTCCGTGCCGTTCGACGATCCGCGCGTGTTGAAACTGGCTTTGGAAGTTACCGATGAGGCCCAAGTCGCCGACGCGATGGCGCAGACCAAAGCCAAGTTCGGGGCGATCGACTTCTTGATCCATATGGCCGGGATGGTCGGCAAAGGCCGGCTCGACCAACTGGACTTGAAGGATTGGCACACCGTCGTCGATACAAATCTAACCTCGGCGTTCTTGGTGCTTAAGCATGCCTATCCGTTGCTGCGTAAACCCGGAGCCTCGGTCGTATTGTGCGGATCCTCGAACGGCGCAAACGGCGGCAGCTATTTGTCCGGACCGGCGTATGCGTCTTCCAAATCCGCACTCGTCAACCTGACCCGTTATTGCGCGAAGGAATGGGCGCCGGACGGCGTCCGCGTCAATATCATATCGCCCGGACCGGTCGACACGCCGATGCTCGACCGCCTTTCCAACGACCAGCATGAAGGATTGAAATCTGCGCTGCCGCTCGGCCGCTATGCCACGGCCGAAGAATGTGCGGCAGGAACGCTGTTCCTGTGCTCGGCGCACGCCGCCAGCATGACCGGCACGAACATGAACGTTTCCAGCGGATTGGTTCACGACCGGTAACGACCATGAACCGCATCGCCAAGGCCGAGGTTGCGAATACCGTCAACGAAAACTTGGCGATGCCCCTTTATCACCAAGTTTACTTGGTCATGAGGGAAAACATCCGGAACGGCGCCTACAGCGCCGACCGGATGGTCCCGACGGAAACCGAACTTTGCGATTCGTTCGGCGTATCGCGCATCACCATCAAGCGGGCGATGCGCATGTTGGCCGAAGACGGTCTGGTCACCCGTCAGCGCGGGCGCGGAACGTTCATCGCCGACCAATTGCCGGCTCCACCCCGGCGCAACGCGCTCGACGATCTTTTGCAAACGGTCCAAAATATCGGCGCCTCGACCGAGGTCCGCCGCGTCGGCGGCGGTCCGGTTGCCGCAAGCATCGAAGTCGCTGAAAAACTGCGATGCGCCCAGGGCGACCAAGTTTATCTGATCAAGCAACTGCGTTCATCCAAACGCGAGCCCATCGCCCTCGTCCACGCCTACTTGCCGATAGAAATCTCGGCGCGGCTCGGGGAGCGAAACCAAGTCTCGCTACCGGTCTTGGCCCAGTTGCAACGCGCGGGTGTACCCATCGACCGCGCCGACCAAACAATGAGCGCGACCTTGGCGGACCCCTCGACCGCCGAACTGTTGGGCGTCAACGTCGGCGCACCGCTGATGCGCATTACACGTATCGTCTATGACGATGCGCAAAATCCGGTCGAATGGGTGGTCGCGCTTTACCGTGGCGACCGCTATGAAATCCTGACGACGCTCAGCCGCGACGGTTTGTCAGGTCAACTGCGTGCGCCTATAATACCGTCCCGCCGCGCGCAAAACCAACGCGCGGCACAGTAATTTACAGTACGAGACCTAAATTATGCCTGAAGCACCCTTGTTGCCCTCCGATACGCCGGAAATCCCCGATCTCGATTCCTATCTTGTCCAGTCGCACGACGAGCGGGCCCGCACCCGCTATACGACGGCGTTGTTGAATCATTCGATGCTGAATCTGCGTTACGGCGTGTGGGACGCCTATAAGGTCGATACCGGTCCACGGATCGAGCGCACCTTCGGCCGCCCGGCGAAAAGCGGCAAGGAAATCTATCAAAACATCAAGACCAACACGTTTTTCCGCACTTACAGTTCGATCCGCTACAACGCCCAGGAAATGGGCGCACATGGCGTGATCGACGCAATCGAGCGCGGGGCGCCGGCGGTCAATGCGGCCGTCAAACGCCATGCCGCGGCTACCGATCGATGCGGATCGCTGCGCCTCAATTCTGGCATGAAATATCCGCACTATTTGACCGGCATGGATGCCCACCTGTCGCCGGGCGGTTACTGGACCGAACGGCATGAAGGCGACGTGTCTCAGGCGCTCTTGTTTCAAGTCAGGCGGTTGTCGGGCCCGATCGGCAATTCCGCGCGCGATTTCGCCGGCGTGGGCGCGTCGATCGCGACCTACCTTAAGCGCCGCTATCCGGATTTCAGACCGCGCCGCATCCTCGACATGGGAACGCAGGAAGGCAAACAACTCTATTCCTACGGCCAAGTGTTCCCGGAGGCCGAACTACACGGCCTCGATATCGCCGCCCCGAGTCTGCGGTATGGACACCACCAAGCCGCCCGCGCCGGCATTCCGATTCATTTCAGCCAGCAGAACGCGGAGCACGTCGATTATCCCGACGGCTATTTCGACCTGATCGTTTCCAGCTTCTTTCTGCACGAAATTTCGGTCCCCGCGACCAAGCGCGTGATCGCCGAGAGCTACCGGCTGTTGGCACCCGGCGGCATCATGGCGCACATGGAATTGCCGCCGTCGAAATCCTGCTCGCCGTTGCAGAATTTCACGTTCGACTGGGATAGCCGCTTCAACAATGAACCGCACTATGCGCACTTCCGGTCGCAGGATTATGCCGCGTTATGTAAATCCGCCGGGTTCCCGGCCAAGAATACGTTTGAAATCACAGTTCCCAACTTGGGCAGCGTGACGCCGGACGATTATGAAAGTTTCATGCGCGGCGAAAAAGATGCGCCGTTCCATGGCCTCGGCGGATGGTTCATATTCGGCGGGATAAAATAGCCGCGAGGCCGTTGCCGGATTGTCGAACGTTGCGGTAACCCGTACATTTCGACGCCTATACAACACTGGGAGACGCGCACATGGCTGGATCGATGATTTCCGTGCAGGGCAAGGACGGCGAATTTCCGGCCTATCTGTCGATGCCGCCGAAAGGCGGCCCTGGTGTCGTCGTCATTCAGGAAATTTTCGGCATTAACACCTGGGTCCGCTCGGTGTGCGACATGATGGCCCGCAACGGCTTTGTCGCGCTGGCACCGGACTTGTTTTGGCGCATGGGCAAAGGCATCGAGTTGCATCCGTTCTTCGAAGAAGATTTTCAAGCGGCGCTGGGGTACTACGGCAAGTACAGCGTCGATCAGGGCGTCGAGGATATACAGGCCGCAGTCACCAAATTGAGGGGTGTCAAAGGTTGTACCGGCAAGGTCGGCAACATGGGGTTCTGCCTTGGCGGCGCGCTTTCATATTTGTCCGGCGCACGCACCGACACCGACGCAAGTTCCGGCTATTACGGTGTCGGCATCGACGGCGCTCTGGGTGAAGTCGGCAACGTCAAAAAGCCGATGCTGCTGCACATCGCCGGATCTGACCCTTTCGTGCCCAAAGAAGCCGCCGACAAGATTCAAGCCGGTGTCAAAGGTAACAGCAATATCACCGTGCACCTTTATCCCGGGCTCGATCACGGCTTCTGCCGCGACACCGACCCGAGCCACTACAATGCCGAAGGCACCAAACTCGCCCACGGCCGCACCATCGAATTGTTCAAGAAAGCGCTGGCCTAATTCTCGCGCATATCACCTGAATGCAGGCACGTCCGCTCAATTTGGGCGGGCGTGTTTGCGCTTTCCGTGTATTTCCGTGACATAGAACGATGCCGGCAGTCGCCGGCACCATAAGCCACCATCGTAAAAATTTCATCGTGTCATCGCATTTGCTTGATGTGTGGCGTCCGCCTGTCAAGGCGCATTGCTGCCATCGGCACGAAAGATTCAAACGCCGAGTAGCGTGACAGAATTCGCGGGACGATTATGATGTCGCCGTCCGGGTGGGATTTCCCGCCCCTACATTGAAGTCGCGGTCGAAAAGGACACAGCCATGGAAATCTACGGCGGCATTCTATCGCCCTATGTCGCGCGCGTCATCCTGGTGGCACGCCACAAGGGCATCAAACACAAATTGATCACGCCCGAAGGTGGAATCAAGACGCCCGAATTCCTGAAGATGAATCCGCTCGGCAAGATTCCGACGATCAAGGACGGTAAAACCGTTTTGTTTGAGTCGGCCGTGATCGTCGATTACCTCGACGCCAAATCGAAGAAGAACCGCGTTATCCCGGCCAAAGCGTCGGATGCGGCAAAAGCGCGCCTGATCGCGCAAGTAGTCGCCGAATATGTGCAGACACCGACACTCGCCCTTTTGCGCCAGCGCGACCCCGCCAAACGAGACGCGAAAATCGTGGAAGACAAATTGGCCGAGGTCAACAAAGCCCTCGACGTGGTCGAAAAGCTATTGAGCGGTAAAAGCTGGGCGGCCGGAACGAAATTCACAATTGCGGATGCTTATGCCGTGCCTTGCATCTTCTACATGGACATTGTGTTGCCTTCGTTCGGCGCAGCGGACTCTGCGGGCGGGCGCAAGAAGCTCAAGAAATACATCGCGAAAGTCCGCAAGGACAAGCTGACCGCGCCGCTCCTGGCCGAGATGACGGAAGCACTGAAGAATTTCCGCGCGCGCCGCTGAGCACCGGACCGAATAACGATCTCAACCAAGGAAACATCCCATGGCCATCACCCTATATGGCGCGATTCTATCTCCCTTCGTCGCCCGCGTCGCGCTGACGTGCGGTTACAAGGGAATTGCCTACGACCTCACCTTGCCGAAGGACGGCATCAAAAGCCCGGCATATTTGAAACTCAATCCATTCGGTAAAATTCCGTGCATCAAGGACGGCAAGACCGTTCTTTATGAATCCGCGGTCATCGTCGATTACCTCGACGCCAAATCCAAAAAGAAGAAGTTGGTGCCCAGCGCAGCAAAAGCCAACGGTCAGGCACGCTTGATCGCGGCGATTGCCGGCGATTACGTGCAAGCCGCTGGATTAAAAATTTTTCGCGCCCTTCGCGCCAAGAGTAACGATCAAGCCGCGATGGACGCCGCCAAGGCAGACCTGCAAAAAGGCCTCGATGTGTTGGAGTACGTGATCACCGGCAAGAAATTCGCCGCCGGCAGTTCGGTCACGATTGCGGATTGCTTCGCTGTCCCCGCGCTGTTTTTCGCGGTCGAGGTCGGCAAGGTCGTCGGTTTGACCGACATCCTTGCGTCGCGCCCCAAAACCAAGGCGTATTGGGCACGCATGCAAAAGGATAAAATCGCGAAAGGCGTTCTGGCCGGCATGGGTGACCGCCTCAAGCAGATGCTTGCGGCCGGATAACGCGTTCGCCTCACCACTTCTTCGCCTCACCACTTCTCCGTGTGCGGCCTCATATCTAATTCATGGGTCCAGTTGGATTTGCCCTGGAAATAGAGACCGGCATAAGTCGCCGCGATCTCGTCGGGGCACATTTTTGAGCGGTCGCTCGATCCGGGCGCGCCAATCATGCCGTCGATCACGACATGGGCGACGTGGACGCCTTGTGGATGCAATTCGCGCGCCATCGATTGGGCCAGCGCACGCAGGGCGAATTTACCGGACGCAAATGCCGAGAACCCCACCCCGCCGCGCACCGAAGCCGTCGCACCGGTGAAAATGATGGTGCCGCGTCCGCGCGCGGCCATGCGCTGGGCGACCGCGCGCCCAACGAGGAACCCGCCCAAAGCCGTGAAGCGCCAGACTTCTTCAAAACGCGCCGCGCTTTGCTCAACCACGGGTGTCCGCCCGAAACCACCGCCAGGATTGTAGACGCAGACATCGATTGGTCCATGTTTGCGTTCGATGTCATCAATCATGGCGTCGACGGATGCCTCCACGGTCGCGTCGCACGGATAGGCCACCGCACCCGGAATTTCGGCCGCCAGCGCTTTGACCCGTTCGGCAGTCCGCGAACTCAGCACGGGGATCAGCCCTGCCGCCGCAAATCTGCGGCCGCACGCAGCACCAAGGCCGGGACCGGCACCAACGATCAGCGCAATCGTATTCTCACTCATATCCGTTTCCTAATAGAGATCGTGCTTGTTTGCTTCGATCAACCGGTCGGTTGCCGCGCCGTCGTAACCGGCGACCTGATCGGCAAGCATGGTCCCCATCGACGGAAAATCGCGCTTGCGGTCGATGTAATTGGCCGGATTCCACAATTCCGCACGCTGCAGGGCGCGCGCGCAATGCAGATAAACCTGATCGATCGTCACCACGATCACGGAAACCGGCAGCTTGCCGCTTGTCGCGAACCGTGACTTATGCGCGGGATCGACGGAAATGCGCGCACGCCCGTTGAGGCGCAGCATCTCGTTCATGCCGGGGACGAAAAACAGCAGTCCCACGTGCGGGTTATCGAGAATGTTCTCCAACCCATCGAGGCGGTTATTACCGGGCCAATCGGGCATCATCACCGTGGCGTCGTCCGCAACATCTACGAACCCCGAAGGCCCGCCCTTGGGCGACGCGTCGAGATTGCCGTCGGTGTCTGACGTCGCCAAAACACAAAAAGGGCTCCGTGCGATAAAGGCCCTGCAATGCACATCGAGGCGCGGGAGAACCTTTCTCACGGCGCCGTCGCCGGGCGGTTTGTAGACGGCGCGCAAAGTCGCACGGTCGGAAATCAGATGCTCGGCCATGATTTAACTCCGTTGACGGCAATTCAAACCTACCGCATGACAGTGTTAAGGTGGGGAATTCTTTTGAGAAAACAGCCGGAAACGCGAAGTGCCGATAGAACGGCCGCAACGACGCGTTGGGCATGATCCGGGATAGTGCGTGCGGTTTTCCGGTGAGAACGTGCCCAAGAGAAGAAAGAAGCGATGGCAAGTATTACGCTGATCAACATGCTGCTCTTATTCGGCTCGGTGCTGGTCTTGCTCGGCATCGTGTCGAGCCTGATCGCGACCCGTTTCGGCGCGCCGTTGTTGTTGATCTTTCTCGTCATCGGCATGTTGGCCGGCGTGGACGGCCCCGGCGGTGTGCAATTCACGGACTACCGTTTGACCTATTTGGTGGGCTCCCTCGCCCTGGCCGTGATTTTGTTCGATGGCGGTCTGCGCACCAATCTGAAGCGTCTGCGCGGCGCGATTGCGCCTGCGACATTGCTCGCGACCGTCGGCGTCATCCTGACGGCGACGCTCACCGGCGCGGCCGCTGTATTCCTGTTCGACCTGCCGCCGCTGTACGGACTCTTGCTCGGCGCCATCGTCGCCTCGACCGACGCCGCGGCCGTGTTCTTCCTCATCCACGGCGGCGGATTGCAACTCAAGCGCCGGGTGGGATCGGTGCTGGAACTCGAATCCGGCACCAACGATCCGGTCGCGGTGTTCATGACATTGGTGTTGGTGCAATTCGCTTTGGTCGCGGGCGATGGCCCGGTCCTCGCCGACCGGGAACAGGTCGCCGCCGTCGGGTTCACGCTGCTCGAACAGGCGTTGATCGGCACGCTCGGCGGCATGATCGGCGGTTTCGGATCGTCCTGGATATTGAACCGGGTCAATCTACCGGGCGGGTTGCATCCCCTGCTCGTGATCGCCTTGGCGATCACCGTCTATGCGGCGACGGCGGTGCTGGGCGGGTCGGGCTTCCTCGCCGTCTATATCGCCGGCCTTGTCCTCGGCAACCGCCCACTGCGAGCGTCCGCCAGCATTGTCACCTTCAACGACACAGCGACATGGCTGTGCCAAATCGTCATGTTCCTTGTGTTGGGCCTACTCGTCACGCCCACCGAATTGATCACCTACGCGGTTCCAGCGATTTCGCTGACCGTGTTTCTGATCGTCATCGCGCGGCCTTTCGCCGTTTGGTTATGCCTGTGGGCATTCGGGTTCTCGCGCCAGGAAAAGCTATTGGTATCGTGGGTAGGTTTGCGCGGCGCGGTGAGCATTTTTCTGGCCGCGATTCCAACTCTGTCCGGCGTCGATTACGCCGAACTCTACTTCAACGTTGCCTTTGTCGTCGTGCTGGTCTCGCTGATCGTTCAAGGGTGGACCTTGACGTATGTGGCCCGAAAGCTCGGCCTTGCCATCCCGCGCCGGGGCGCCGCCGTGCAACGCGTCGAACTTGACGTGCCGGGCCAGCTGGGGCTGGAGATCGTCGGCTATCCGGTCACCGCCGAGGCGGCCGTCGTCAACGGCGCATCGGTCCCGACCTGGGCGACCTGGGCTTTCGTCGTGCGCAAGCAGGCGATCATGCCGCCGGATACCGCGCACGGCTTGCAACCCGGCGACTACGCCTATTTTCTCGCCCCGCCCGACCGGCTCGACGTACTCGATCAATTGTTCGCGCCGCACGCCGAACTGATGGCGCACGACGATCCGTTCTTCGGCGAATTCGATTTCGCGGGCGAGATCAAACTGGGCGAGATGGCAACGCTTTACGGGCTGTCCGTCGACGACAGCGCACCGGTCGGCAAATCCATTACCCAGGCGTTCGCCGAACGCTTCGACGACGCACCGAAAGTCGGCGACAACATGCCCTTCGGCGGCGCGATTCTTGTCGCGCGCCAGGTCGAGGACGACAAGGTCACCCGCGCGGGTTTGCAATTCGCCGAGCTGGGCGAAGAGGAAACCACGTGGGTCGCGAAATTGCTCCGGCGCTGGAAGCGGCTAACCAAACGTCCAAATTAGCCAATTCCCGGCAGCGGTCATTTCTCCTGTTCGGGAATATGTCCCTTGTGGTTCTCGAGGTACCACGCGGCGATCTGCTCGCGGGTCGCGAACCAAACACCGGGCAGCGTTTTAGCAAAATCGAGAAATTCGCGAACCGCCCTCACCCGATACGCGCGCCCGGCGACGTGCGGATGCAAACCGACGTTCATCAGCTTGCCCGTGCCCCAGGCTTCGGCTTCGCGATAGTGCTGACGCAATTCCTCGATCAAAATGTCGCGGAATTCATCGGTGGTGTGATTGCGCCGCGTCAGGATGGTGAAATCGTTGATCTCGTTTGTGTACGGCGTCGAGACGATGGGACCGTGATCGGTGTGCAGCAGGTAAGGCTGATCGTCGTTCATGATGTCGCAATAGAAAATCAATCCGTGCTGCGCCAGAATGCCGGGCGTGTTGGGTGTACCGCGTAGCGACGACGACAACCAACCCTTGGCGGGCTTCCCATAAAACTCCTGGTAAACCTTGAGCGTGCTTTCGACGACTTCACGTTCCTTGGCGGGATTCTTGGCATAGTCGGTCAGCAGTTCGCCTTGCTCGTAGTTGTGCGCGACCACTTCCCATCCGCGCTCGGCAGGCGCCCTTGCGATGTCGGAGCGGATCAGCGCGGTCTTAGCGTTAATCGTGCAACTGGCCGGGACCTTGGCGTGGTCGAACGTCTCGAACAGGCGCCAAATGCCGACACGCTGACCATATTCGCGCCAAGTGAAGTTCGGGAAGTCGGCCACATTGCCCGGCAGCACGTCGGGCAGGATCGGCGGACCGCCGGCGTAGTACGGTTTGTCGGTGTCCTTGACCATGTCCCACGTCTCGAGATTGAGCGTGAGGATCAGCGCCACCTTTTTGTTGTCGGGCCACTTGAGTGGGCCGCGCTTGGCGATGCCCGAAAACGGATATTTCATAGTCACGATGATATCTCCGGAACGAATGGGAAAAGGCGGACGTTGCTACGCTTCGGCGAGCAAACGTCCGTATCCGTGAACTTTATCCATGATCTTCGCGTCGCGCAGCGAATACCAATATGTCGCGGCATTGATCGCGATCACGGGTTTGTCGAGCCACCGCTCGGCTTCTTCCGCCACCGCGACACACGCAAGATTGGTGCCGACCTGAATGATGGCGTCGGGATTTGACCCGTTGAGTTCAATGATCGCCTTGCGTAGCTTTTCGGGCGGTTCGTGGGCGATCAACATCGGGCTTTTCGACTTAAGCCCGATCAACGCGACGACGTCATAGCCGATATCCGTGAAAAAGCGACGCACGTTCTGATCGCCGACCGGCATATAGGGCGTAAGGACGGCGACCTTCTTGATCTTTTTCTTGGTCAGCTTCTTGTACGTCTTGAGCGCTTCCTCGCAGGCGTGCGAGCCGAGCGAGACCTTCACGCCCGCCCGCTTTTCCATCTTCTTCTTCAACTTGTCGGCGCCGCCCGCTCCGTCCCAAAACGTTTCGGCGCTCATGCCCATGATGACGTAGCCCGGCGAGCACGTCATGACCGAGTCCAAGGCGTCCACCGTCGCCGAGCGGATATTGACCAGGAGTTTCTCGAAGTCCTTGTCGTTGCGCACCGGATCGTCGGGAATGATGATCCGGCTGAAATGATTGGTGACCCCGCGCGGCTGCATCGACGCATATTCGGGTTCGACCGAAGTATTCGTCGACGGCGCGATGACGCCGAATTTTATGCGATAACCCAAGGTGTCGACCATGGCCCGCCCCTTCCGGTACGATTGGCGACTTTACGCGGCTATTGAATCTCGTAACTTTCGCGCACGACCTGGATCATCGATGTCTTGACCAGGAACTTCCTGGCCAACACGGGATCAGCCGCCGTGCGCGCATATTCGGCTTGGCGCTTCTTCTGCGCATCCGGGTCTTTTTCTTCCATCGCCTTCTTATTGCTGATGGTGTGCTCTTGCACGAACTTCGTGGCGGTCAAGCGCCGTTGGCGGTCGTACTGGTCGAGCGCCGCGTCGGCATCGACCTTGCCGTCGCGAATTTCGACCAGCTTCTTGATGAGGTTGAAACCGTCATGAAGCCCGCCATTCATCCCCATCCCGCCAAGCGGGTTGTTGATATGCGCGGAATCGCCCGCCAATAGGATGCGCCCCTTACGATAGGTGTCCGCGACGCGCTGGTGCACGTTGTAAAGCGTCTTGTGGCCGATTTCGAAGCCGTCCTTCTTGGGCGCGAGCGCATGCATGCGCTCCTGAACATATTTGTCCGAGATAAGTTCCTGATCCGAAATGCCCGGCTTGGTCGGGAACAGGACGCGCCACAAATTGGCGCAGCGCAGCAGCACGCACCATTCGTCCGGATCGGCGATGTAATTCACCGCCGCCAAGCGCGGGAAGAATTTTTCGAGCGGAAACGTCGTCGACGCCACCAGAAACTTTTCCGGATAGGTAAACCCACCGTACTCGATGCCCGAGGTTTGGCGCACCATGCTGTTGGCGCCTTCGCATCCGATGACATAGCTGCCGCGAATGACGCGTTCACCGTCGGGCGTGGCAACCAGCAGATCGACGCCGTCGGCGTCTTGCCCGTTCACCTTGATGACACCGTGGTCGAACAACACCTTCGCGTTCGGGTAATTCTTCAAATCGCCGCAGCAAATCTTGTTCAACCGCCACTGTTCGACCTGAAGGCGATACGGATGCTTGGTTTCGTCCTTGATGTGCGAGAGATCGAACTCCGCGTATTCATTGGTGCGCCGGTCGCGGTATTGGTACTTCGGAACCACCAGACCCTGTTCGATGAGGCGAGGCATGACGCCGATTTCGTCGAGCATATCCATCGAAGGCGGGTGGAAAGTCGAGGCGCGTAAATCTTCCGGCAGCACCTTCTCCTTCTCCAACAGCACCACGTTGAAATCGTGTTGTGCGAGATACAGCGCGACCGACGCGCCGACCGGCCCGGCGCCTGCAATGATGATCGGATCCTTGCCTGGAAATGCCATTCGTCCCCTCGCAAAACGACTTTTTACATGGGCGCAATTGAGCGCCTTATTTACGATTTTCGTGTGCCAGACCGCGCTTGGTTCCGCAAGCGCCGAACCTCATCGAAGATCGTTATGTGGGCAAATCCCGGCCATGAGCCCGAGACATTCGAACCAAATCGCCGAGGACGAATGTGTACGACCGGGACTGTTTCCACACCCGGCGCGGAATTTCAAAATGATCTGAAAGTGCCGCCGTGAAACAGCAGCGGGGCTTTGCCAATATTGAAAATGCGTTTCACTTCGCCGACGACAATATCGTGATCCCCGCCCGGGTAACGAGCCCAAACCGCACATTCGAGATAAGCGATGCACCCGTCGATCAACGGCACGCCGCCTCGCCCCGATTGAATGGAAATTCCCTGGAATTTCTCGGTATTCGGCATCGCCAAACGCCGCGCGACCAGCTCCTGATCCGCCGACAAAACATTGACGGCGAAATCGTCGCCGACCTGGAAGTACTGAAAACTCGGTGTTGCGTTGGCAATGCTCCAGAGAATCAACGGCGGATCGAGGGACAGCGAATTGAACGAATTCGCCGTCATGCCGATCATTTCGCCGGTGTTCGACCGCGTCGTCATGGCCGTAACACCGGTCGCGAATTGGCCCAAGGTTCGGCGGAATTCCGCTTGGCTTGATTCGTTTTGCGCCGGGTTGACCCCGACATAACCTTCAATTTCAAGGGGTGAGTCGACTGGCGCCGTCATGTTGTCCTTGCTTGCACCCCGGGTCTGTCCCCCGGTAACCCTATGGAATTACAGAGTGAATAACAGAATTGGCACCCCCCGGGCGAGCGAGAAAACCGTTTCTAACCCGCAGAATGCCGCGCCGCGCCTAAATAAACGTCCCTGCCACTTTTTCCCGAAATTGGTGAAAAATACTGACCACCTGTCGGACGTTATTGTATGGTCCTCCCCCAGGTAGATCGCTAGAGGACTGCGCCACGGGCGTCCGGCAGACGGACTCCGCGGATATCACCCGATTACGGCGGGATTCGACTGTCATGAGTACGGATACAGAAGAGTTGGAAGACGATAACGCGCAGGGCGACGCGACGAAGTCCGTTCGCCCGATCCGCGCACTCATGCGCGGTCTGGAAACCTTGCAAGAACTCAATCGCCACAACGGCGCAACCGTCACCGACATCGCCAAAGCGGTCAAGCTGCCCCGAACCACGGCATACCGTGTCTTGGAAACGCTCTGCGTCGCGGGATACGCCATGCGCGACCCGACTGACGACCGCTACCGGCTGACCCTTAAGGTCCGCTCGCTGAGCGACGGCTTCGACGATGAAGCCTGGGTGCACGACATCGCGAAGCCGCTCCTGACCAAACTTGGCAAAGAAGTCGTGTGGCCGTTGGCGATTGCGACCTTGCACGGGACGTCGATGCTCGTGCGCGATACGACCGACAAAGACAGCCCCCTCGCCCTCGAGAGGTATTCGGCGGGCTTTCGCGTCCCCGTCCTCGGCAGTTCCTCGGGTCGCGTTCACCTCGCCTTTTGCAGCGATGAACAGCGCTCGACGATGCTTGAAATTCTGGTGCGCTCCGATCGGCCGGAAGACAAGATCGCGCGCGACAAAGCGCTGGTGAACCGAATCCTTGCCGAAGTCCGCAAAAACGGATGGGCGATGTTCGATAACCCGACTCTGGCCGAACTCAATCTTGCCGTGCCGGTGTTCGCGCGCGGCCGCGTACTGGCGGGGTTGGTCATGAGGTTCATTCGCACGGCGATGACGCCGGATCAGGCGGTTGAAAAATACGTTCCGTTCCTGCGCCGGACCTCCGACGAAATCGGCAAGGCATTCGAGGCATCGGGTTCAAGTCAAAATTAGGATGCGCCGCATCGGTTCGAATTACGTATCTGGGGATTTATAGAGGGGATCTTTTACATGCAGTGGCTTCGTATCAAATCGATCGAACAACTCTTGTCGATCGAGGAAGGCAAGAAATTACATCGTCAGTTGACGGCGTTCGACCTGACGCTGCTCGGCATCGGTTGCATCATCGGCACTGGGATTTTCGTGCTTACCGGAACGGCGTCGGCAAACTATGCCGGGCCGGCGCTCGTGGTGTCGTTTCTGCTGGCCGGGTTTGCCTGCGGATGCGCCGCGCTGATGTACGCCGAATTGGCGTCGATGGTGCCCGTCTCGGGCAGCGCCTACACATACACCTATGCGACCATGGGCGAAGCCGCAGCCTGGATCATGGGCTGGAACCTGATCCTCGAGTATGCGGTCAGTGCGGGCGCGGTCTCGGCGGGCTGGTCCGGTTATTTCGTCGGCATTCTCAAAACCGGCGGTATCGAATTGCCGTTGTCGTTGACCGCCGTTCCCGCCAACGGCGGAATCATGAATCTCCCCGCCATTCTGATTTCGCTGTTCGTCACCTTCCTTTTGGTGCTCGGAACCCGCGAAAGCGCCCGGTTCAACGCCATTCTGGTGGCGATCAAATTGGTCGCGATCTTCATTTTCTTGATTATCGCTGTTCCCAATATCAATACCGATCTATGGGAACCGTTCATGCCTTATGGGTTCAGCGGCGTGTCAACCGGCGCGGCGTTGATCTTCTTCGCCTATATCGGGTTCGACGCGGTCTCGACTGCGGCCGAGGAAACCAAGAATCCCAACCGCGATGTGCCGATCGGCTTGATTGCTTCGCTGCTGATCTGCACCGTGTTGTATATCGTCGTGTCCGCCACGTTGACCGGCATTGCGAGCTACAAGGACCTCGACAACGCCGAACCGCTCGCATTTGCCTTACGGGGCATCGGGTACAACTGGGGATCCGCCTTGGTCGCGACGGGAGCGCTGGCGGGCATCACGACCGTTCTGCTGGTGCTGATCTACGGCCAGACGCGCATTTTCTACGCCATGGCCCGCGACGGCATGTTGCCGCAGGGATTGGTCAAGTTGCACCCGCGCTACAAGACGCCGCACGTCATCACCATCATTACCGGTATTGTTTGCGCGGGCTTTGCGGGATTTATGCCGATCAATGAAATCGCCGAATTGTCGAATATCGGCACGCTGTTCGCGTTCGTCATGGTGTCGATCGGCGTATTGATCATGCGCTCGGCCAAACCGGATTTGCATCGTCCGTTCCGGTGTCCCGCTGTGTGGGTCGTCGGCATCCTCGCAGTCCTGAGCTGCGGCTACTTGATGATCAGCCTGCCGACCCTGACCTGGGAGCGTTTCTTCATTTGGAGCGTGATCGGCATCCTGGTGTACGCGTTCTATGGCTATCGGAAGAGCTTGTTGCATCCGAAAGCCTCCGGCTGACAGCCGCGCTCACCCCGGAAAAGCCTGCCGGAGGGATGCGGAAAATATTGCCCGCATCCCTCCGGTAAGGCGGATCCCCGCCCTGCGCGGCGAGCTTAATATATTGTTTTAATTAAGTTTTTTAATAGACGTCACACTGGCACGCGAATTGCATCTAGGAGGACGCGATCCCGAAGGGTCGCTGGTCACAACTTCTGGAGAGCGATCATGTCAGTGATCGATTTCATTTCGGTGCGCCGCCGTACCCAGGAAACCAAGTCCGGGGAAGCTTCACTTGGCGCAACCGCTTTAGCCGGCAAGTCCGTCCCCACGCTGTCGGCCAATCAATTCACCCGCCATTTGAACCAAATCGCCGAGGACGAAACGCGGCGCGCCTTGAAGCGCCAAGTCGATGTGATCGACCCGCGCGAGATGATCGACTTGGCCAAGATGCTGGCGGAACTCAAAGCCAAATATGTCGCTATGACGTTGACCTATGCCGGCAACCGCACGCCGATGACCGACGCCGAGATCGAGCAACTGCGGAGTCTGCGCCTGCGTCTCCAGGAACTCGAAGCCGCCTACGCCGAAGTCAACGATACCGTCGCGCAGCAACTCGTCGAAGTGCGAGGCGTTGCCCGCGAAAACTGATCCATTTTCGGCCGGTGGCGACCTCGCACCATCCGGCCGCGTCCCCTTGTCCCCGCCCGTCGCGCCGACAAAGTTTTTTGCGAGGTGACCATGGCCCCGGACCACCCCGCCAGAATGGCAGGGCCCGGGGCCGATTATTTCAGGCGCCGCGTTTCCGCTCTCTATTAGGAATAAAATTCTGCGATCGCGTCGAGGCACGCCGAAGTTTCGTCGTCGCGCCCAATTGTCATCCGGGTATGATTTGGCAAACCGAACCCGGCCATTGCGCGGATCGAAATGCCTTTGCTGCGCAGAAACTGATCGAGCGCCGCGGCGTTACGATCGTCTTGTTCGGGACAACGGAAACAAACGAAATTGCCCTCCGTGCCCGTAGTCGTCAGGCCGAGACCGGACAATCGTTGGATGGCGATTTGGCGCCATTTACGCGTATGTGCGACGACATGTTCTTGAAAAGCGACGTCTTCGATTGCGGCAATTCCCGCCGCCTGAGCGGCGTTCGACACATTGAACGGCGAACGGACGCGCCCGACTACGCTGATAATCTCGGGACAGGCGTAAATCCAACCAACCCGCAATCCGGCCAAACCGTGAATCTTGGAAAATGTCCGCGTCATCGCCGTATTTTTGGTCGCCTCGACCAGCTCGATGCCGGAATCATAGTCTGCTTGTTCGACGTACTCGGCGTAGGCGGCGTCGATGATCAGGAAAATGTCATCCCGCAACCCGGCACGCAGGCGCATCATCTCGGACTTGGGCACGTAAGTCCCTGTCGGATTGTTGGGATTGGCGATGATGACGACTTTGGTTTGCGGCGTGACCGCGCGCAAAATACCGTCGATGTCGGCGGCATAACCATTATCGGGCACGGGAACCGGCTTCGCGCCGCAGGACAACGCATAAATGCGATACATCGGAAACGTCGCGGCCGGATAAACAACCTCGTCGCCCACACCGGCATATGAACGTACCGCTACGCCCAGCAATTCATCCGAGCCGATCCCCATGATGATTTGCCCGGGATTGACCCCGTAACGTTTGCCGATCGCCGACCTGATCGCGAAAGCTTCGGCGTCTGGATAGCGAAACATCCCGTCGGCCGCGCCGTGAAACGCGGCAATCGCGTTTGGACTGGGGCCAAGCGCCGATTCATTGGCAGACAATTTGATGCTGCGGCCATCAGCGGCGGGCGCCGTTTGCCCGGGCACATGCGGCCTGATTTGATCGATTCCGGGACAGGGTTTCAAAGGTGACGAACTTGATCCGTTCATGAGGTTTCGCTTTGCGTTTCGTTGTCGAGATTTTCCGGCGGCGACAAGGTCAGCTTCCAGGTCAAGAGGTTCAGACCGATTGCGCACGCACCCGATGACACCAAGGCATTATGGATTCCAAATAAATCGGCGACCACGCCAAAAATGACGCCGCCAAGCATGATGCCGGTTCCGAACGTCATCATGAATAACGAGATTCCGCGCCCGCGCATATTGGCTGGCACGCTCATCTGAGCGGCAACCTGAAACGTGATGGTCCCATTGGTCCACGCCAGTCCATAGAAGAATGCGGCGGCCGAGGCTTCGGTAATCGTCCGGCAATAGGCCATTCCGACCAGGGCAGCGGCGGTGCCGGCAGCACTGACGACGGCATGTACATTCGGCGAGAGTTTCGCCGACACGCGCCCGCGCGAAAATGCGCCGACAACCGAGCCGATCCCGATCCAGGTAATCAGTGTGCCGAAGACCGTCGGGCCGCCCCTCAGAATATCTTTGGCGACAAGAGGCATCAACGCGAGCAGCGCGCTTGCCGTACCAAGGAATAACAGGCAGCGCATGAGGATACCGCGAAATCGCGCTTCGAGTACCGCGAACCGCAGTCCATTCCACAGGGCTTCGATGAAATTCTCGCGAGGCAATTGCTTCGGTAAAGGTTTCGGACTGCGGCCGAACATGACCGCCATCATGCCGCTCGCGAAGGCATTGCATACGAGGGCCGATGCTACACCCAAGGCGCTAATCAACGCACCGGCTAGGGCCGGCCCCGCCGAACGCCCGACATTGAGCGCGATCGAATTGAGGGTCAGCGCCTGCGGCAACAAATCGCGCCGAACCATATCCTGAATCATCGCCATCATCGCCGGGCCCTGAAGGGCGAATACCGATCCCATGGCGAGCGTGTGCGCCAGCAACGTCCATGGGTTGATCCATTGCATGGCAGTCAACAGCGACAGATCGAATCCGATTAGAGTTAGCAGGCCGCTAAGGATCATCAGATATTTGCGCCGGTCGACGCGATCGGCCAATACGCCACCGGCCAGAGCCAGGAAGAGACCGGGAAGCGTATAGGACCCCTGCACCAAGCCGAGCATGAACGCCCGATCATCGAGTTGGGAC
>JAGREB010000277.1 GCA_020446775.1 Paracoccaceae bacterium | reverse complement strand
TCGCCCATGAAGACCATCGCGGGCGGCGCGTTGAACCACAGGAACCCGAGACCCGCGCCGATGACACCCGCACAAAATACGGCGAGTTCGCCCGCGCCGACGACGTAGTGAATTTGCAAGTAGTTGGCAAAGACGGAATTGCCGGTCACGTAGGCGATCAACGTGAATACGGCCGCCGCAATCATCACCGGAACGATCGCCAAACCGTCGAGCCCATCCGTCAGGTTCACGGCATTCGAGGTGCCGACCATGATGAACGCAGCAAACGGAACGTAGAACACGCCGAGACCGATCAGCATGTTCTTGAACAACGGCACGGCCAGTGTTTTTGCGAGTTCGGGCGAACTGGCGTCGATGATGAAATAGGACGCAACGACCGAAATCACCACTTCGCCGATCAACTTGACCCGTCCCGGCAAACCGCCCGACGAACGCTTGGTGAGTTTCAAATAGTCGTCGATGAACCCGATCAATCCGAAAGACATGGTGACGATCAGTGCGATCCACACGTAGCTGTTGGACAAATCCGCCCACAACAGCGTCGACACACCGATTCCGAGCAGGATCATGACCCCGCCCATGGTCGGCGTCCCTTGCTTGGTCAGCAGATGGCTTTGCGGACCATCGCTGCGGATCGGCTGGCCGCGGCCTTGCTTGTTTTTCAGCCAGCGAATGATCGCAGGACCGAAGATGAACGCGACCAGCATCGCCGTCAGAACCGAACCGCCGGCACGGAACGTCAAGTACCTGAACACATTCAGGACCGCGAACTGATCGGAAAACTGAGCCAAGTAGTAGAACATGTCCTATCTCTCACTCGCCATTGACGGCGCGCGGCGCGGATGCGCGAGCGCCGAGAGCCAACAACGCATCGACGATTTTTTTCATGGCGCTGCCGTGCGATCCCTTGACGGCGACGACATCGCCGGCCTGCACGGCCTGGGCGATCAGCGGCGCCAACGCCGCAGAATCTTTGGCGTGGCCGCCACGCAACTCGCGCGGTAAGGCATTGTGCAAGTGCTCCATCAGGGTGCCGCACGTGAAAACAAGATCGACGCGATTTGCGATCAGCGGCGACGCGAGGCCGGCGTGGTGTGCGGGAGAATCCGGCCCCAACTCGAGCATATCGCCGAGCGCGACAATCACGCGCCCTGATTGCGCGCGTGACTGACCGAGCGATTCAACGAGCGCGAGCACGGCGGCCGGGCTTGCGTTGTAGGATTCGTCGATCACCGTCACAAATCCATTGGACACCGGCACGACGTGTCGCGCACCGCGGCCTTCCGTCGGCTGAACCAGCGACAGATTCGCGGCGGCCGCGCGGACATTGACGCCGAGGGCGGAAACGGCCGCCAGCACCGCGAGGCTGTTCATCGCCAAGTGCCGGCCCGTCAAACCAATGTCGTATGTCAGACGCGTGCCGGCAATTTCCGCGGCGATCTGCATCCCGGTAGCTTCGGTTGCAACGCTGATCAGGCGCGCGTCGGCATTGCCTTGTGTTCCGAAAGTCAAGATTTTCGCTGCACCGAATTTGCGGGCGGTTTCGCGCAAGACCGTCACATGAGGACTGTCGGCCGGCAGCACGAACGTGCCGCCGCGCTCAAGCCCTGCGGCGATGCTGGCTTTTTCGGCGGCGATGTCGTCGATGGATTTGAAGAATTCGAGATGCGCGGCAGTTACGGCGGTCACGATTGCCGCATGCGGGCGAACCAGACGCGACAGCGGTGCGATTTCATCCGGGTGATTCATGCCCAGTTCGAATACGCCGAATTCAGCATCGCGCGGCATGCGCGCAAGACTCAGCGGCACGCCCCAGTGATTGTTGAGGTTGCCGCTGCTGGCATGCGTGGCGCCCAACGCCGAGAGCGCAGTGCGCAGCATGTCCTTGGTGCCGGTTTTACCGACGCTACCGGTAACGGCGACGATACCGGCGGCCGTCCTGCTGCGTGCGGCCCGGCCCAAATCGTTGAGCGCCGTAAACGTGTCCTTAACCCGAACCAGCTTATCGTCGAGACTGGAAGAGATGTTTGCCGCATCGTCGGCAACCAAAAAACCAGCGGCACCGGCCGCTTGCGCCGCCGCCACAAATTGATGACCGTCGAAACGCGGACCTCTCAAGGCCACGAACAAATCGCCGGACTTGAGCGTGCGCGTGTCGATGGAAATG
>JAGREB010000276.1 GCA_020446775.1 Paracoccaceae bacterium | reverse complement strand
GACAAGGTGTTTGTCGGGGTCGTCAGCGACACGCAATGGAAAGTGTTTTGCGAGGCCTTCGATCTGAAGGACTTTGCCGCCGACGAAAGCCTGGCCACCAACAACGGCCGCGTCGCGCAACGCGACAAAGTCAAGCCGCGGATCGAAGCGCTGTTCAAGACCTTCACCAAGGCGGACCTGATGGCCAAGCTGGAAAAAACCGGCATGCCGTTCGCGCCGATCAGCAAGCCTCATGAAATGTTCGACGACCCGCATTTGAACGCGGCCGGGGGCCTGGTCAATCTCACCGTCGCCGACGGCGAGAAGAAGGGCGACAAGATGAAACTTCCGGCGGTCCCGGTCGAAGTGGGTGGCGTGCGGCCCGGCGTGCGGCTCGACGTGCCGCGCCAAGGCCAGCACACGAATGAAGTCTTGAAGGAGCTCGGTTACAGCGACGCCGACATCGCGAACTTGGTCAGCGCCGGGAAGGCACAGGCCGAATAAGAGCCGATCCGGCAAGGCGGACGCCAGGACGCAGCGATCCATGAAATGAAAGAATTGGGCGACAACGTATTTTTCGGCGGTTAAGAACGCATGCGCAGCCTCATCCTTAGTTTTGCGGTATTCCTGTTGGCACTCTCCGGCACCTCAGCAAGCGCCTCACCCGACGGCGGCGTCATCGTCTTCGGCGGGACCGGACGCCTGGGGGCGCCCATCGTGAAGCTGTTGGTGGACGCCGGAGAACACGTGACGGTCTTTGTGCGCGATAGTTCGACGCGTGATCGGCTTGCAGGCATGAACGTCGAATACGCCGTCGGCGACCTGAACGACGAAGCCAGTATCGCGGCGGCGTTCGATGCCGCCCATTTCCGCGTCGCAATCGATGCCTCGGCTCAACGCGGCGCGAAAGACCCTTCGCCGACCTTTTACGAGGATATCACGCGGCGCATTGTGACCCACGCCAAACGCACCGGCGTAAAGCAATTCATTCACCACGGTTCGATTGGCGCGGGCGACAATCTCAAAGAGGTTCCCGCGCTCGCGAATTTCAAAGCGACACCGGGCTTGATCGACAAAGGCAAGGCGGAAAGCGTGATCGTGGCAAGTGGGCTACCCTACACGATCATTCGCAACGGACTGCTGCCCTACGATCCGCAACCGCCCGCAACGCAGCGCGCCATTCTGACGTCCGATATCTCCGCATTCGGCGAAGTCACGCGGGACGATTTGGCGATCTTCACTTTGGACGCCATGGACAATCCGGCGCGGATCAATCGCATTTACCACGCTTATGATCCGGCGTTGAAAAGCCGCTCGTCGGCCGGCGAATAGCGTCTGGCGCGCCGCGCCGTCGCACGTATTTGTTGCATAATTTGAGTAGAATCGGGAACGCCAAGGGCGCGACTCGCAACCAACAGATATTCATTTTATGCCTATATTTGCTGCGATATTGGAGTTAACAGTTTTTTAGAACGGGCTCGCTACCCCCACTCAATAGTTGTTTAGACCTTGTTGAGTGTTGTCCCGTTGTTAGCGCCCGAACAGTTCCCCCTCGCGACAATTCCATATCCACGAATTGCGGCCATCGTCGTCGAAGATCCCGCGCGATTGGATGTCGATGCGATCATTTGTCCATGGAATCCTCAGTCGGTGAGCGAGCGCGCGGTGCGCGACCGGATTTACGGTTCCGCCGGCACAGCGCTCGGCAAGGCGGCAAGTAGCGCCGCATCCGGCAAGGCTAAAACACATGCGTTCCTGACGCCCGGCTACCGTTTGTTGGCGCGCCGGGTTCTGCACGTCGCCGTGCCAAACGCGCAAACGATTGCAACGCCGGCAAACTCGAATATCGCCTCTTACGTCACCGAAGGGTTGCGGTCGGCCTCGGAAAGCAAAACGGCGTCGATCGCAATCCTGGCGCCGCCCATTGTCTCGGAGCGCGACGACTACGCCGCGCGGCGCTTGGTGCGCGAAATTGCGCAGTGGTGTGCGACCAATACTTCGCCGTTTGCGATATTCCTGTGTTGCGCCGATTCCCGGTTGGCCGCGGCGATCGGACGGCACATCGGCGGCCTCGCGGACAGCGGCGCCACGGCAAAGCCTTAAGGCGCCAGAACCACGATCAAAATACCGGCAACAGCTGTCGCGATGCCGGCAAATTCCTTGGCCGTCGCCGTCTCGCGAAAAATGTACCGGCTTGCGAGATAGGCAAGCACGATCTCGATTTGACCGACGGCGAGAACGTAGGCCGTCTTTTGCAGGGCGAACGCCGTAAACCAACACGCGGAAGCGACCACACCGGTCACGCCGATCCAGGCCGCCGTGCGCCACGCCTTCAACACCTCCAGGATGACGCGTGGCGAGCGGATCGCCAGCCACAAGCCAAGCGAAGCGGCTTGAAAAAACGCGACACACGCCAGCGTGAATGCGGCGTTCAATTCAGGATGTTCGCCAACGAGGCTGAGCGATGCCGCGCGGTAACATGTCGATCCGATAGCGTAGAGTGCGCCGACGCCAAGACCCATCAGCGCCGCGCGGTCACGCATCGCATAAAACAACCAGCCGAGCGACAAGCGCTGACGCGCCGCGGCGATCATCATGCAGCCGAGGAACGTGATCACGATGCCCAAGAGTCCTGCCGAACTGAGCGTATCGCCGATCACCACGAACGAGACCAGCGCCGAAAGCACGGTCTCGGTTTTGACATAGGTCGCGCTGATGGTGAAATTCGCAAACGTGATCAAGGCAATGAAGAAGATGTTGCCAAGCACCTGCGCAACGGCGCCGACCATCGCATAGGCGAAAAACGGCCCGTTTGGCTCGGGCAGCGGCGCAGCGGTCAGATACTCCATCGCCAAAGCGAAGATTACGGTCAGCGGCACGCCATAGAGGAAGCGGGCGTAGGTCGAACCCAAGACCGACAAGCGCGCGGTCATGTGCTTTTGCAGGATTGTGCGGCCGTTCTGCACGACGGCGGCGGCCAGGGTGACAACGATCCAAAGTTCGAACATGGTGCAACTAACCCGTCTCGCGAGTCATTGCGCGGTTGCGGTCACCGATCTACTTGATTTTTCGGCCGGTACGGGAATTTCTTACTTGTCGCCGTCGAACTTGGGCAGCGAGCGCTCGAATTTCTGTTTGTCGACCGGGACGATCTTTCCGCCCGAACCGGGCAATACCCAGTACAGTTTGCCGTCGCGCCCGAGCAGCGGGATCTTGCGATTCCACTTGGTAAAGACACCCCGCATGGTGGCCGAGTAGGTCACGTAAACGTCGCGCTCGTCCTCGTCGCGATCGAATATGTACTCGCAGGATTTGATCATCTGGTCGACGAACGTCTTTTCGACGATCCTCATGTTGGAAATCACCCAACATAAACCCTCGAATCCCCAGTAATAACCGAGGCCGAAGATCTCTTTATTCGAGGCATAATACGGGAAGAACGGAAACGCGCGGCAGGCAATCGTGCGGTTGTCGCGCTCGCAGAACTGGACACCCTTGCTAA
>JAGREB010000275.1 GCA_020446775.1 Paracoccaceae bacterium | reverse complement strand
ATCGGCCAGCATGACGAGGCCGTCGTTTAGCATGATGCCGACACAATAGGTCATGACCCACCTGAAATGTTGGCAGGCTTATAAACGAATTGCCCGGGTCACGACAACGCCGCTATACGCCATGTTCATTCCTGGCGGCTCCCGGCCGCTTGCGTTACCGCAACCGCGACGTCGAGTTTTTCATTGGGCCCGCCTGTGCGCGACCCGCGGATTGGCGCGGCTCCCAGATAATCGAGGCCGATCGCGACCCTGACATGACCGTCGGCGGGGCAAATCCCGTTGGCCGGATCGAAACCGACCCAGCCGAGATCGGGGACGTAGGCTTCGGCCCAGGCATGACCCGCTTCCTGGTGTTGGCGGTGCTCGCCGTCGACCTTCCACAGATATCCGCCGGCGTATCGGGCGGGAATCCCGACGGACCGCGCGCACCCGATAAAGATGTGCGTCAGATCCTGGCACACGCCGGAACGGATCTTGAACGCTTCGATGGCGGTTGTGGCCGCATGGGTCGGCTCGGTGTCAAACGCGATCTCGCCATGGACCGCGCTCATCAGCCGGTGGAGTCCCGCCAAAACATCCGACGCAAAATCGCCTACTGAGTCGGCCGCGAACGCCGCCAATTCCGAATCCACCTCGGTCAATGAAGTTTCGCGGAGGTAAAGCCCGGTCGGAAAGGGTTCTAAGGAGTCCGAGATAACGCCATGGGTATCCTGCGTGTCGACTTCGCCTTCGGCCGTGACGGTGACTTCGCTAATCGGGCCGTTGAGCGACAACGTATGCACGATGTTTCCGAACGCATCGACACGCTGGCGCAATACGCCGTCATGAGACAAGTCGATCCGCCATTTGCGAACCGTCTGGCCTCCAAAGCTGCGCGGCGTCAATCGAAGGATCTGAATCGCAGAGGTCGCGGGCGGGTCGTAAACGTAGCTCGACGCATGGTTGATGTGGATACGCATTACAAGGTCAAATCAGGTACTGCTCGGCGATAGCCGCCGCGACACCATTGTTCGCGGCAATGAAGTCTTCGATAAATTCGTGCAACCCCACGGCAAAGACCTGGTCGATGCGGGTTTGTTCGAGCTTCAAAGCCATTGCCCGCGCCTTGCGTTGCGCCGGGCCCTGCCTGCCCGCGTCCTCAGCCAACAGATCGAGGCTTTCGACCAGACTGAGATAACATGCCCGCAATGAGCGCGGCATTTCGGACTTGAGGATCATCAGTTCGGCGATCAGCCAAGGCTTCAAACTGTCGCGATACACCCAATGATACGCAGTCACCGAATTGACGGCGCGTAATATGGCGGCCCATTGCGAGTAATCGAGCCCCCCGCCGACATTGGACGATTCCGGCAGCAGAACGTGATATTTGACGTCAAGGATACGCGCGGTGTTGTCGGCGCGTTCGACAAACGTACCGAGCCGGGTGAACCAATACCCTTCGTCGCGCAACATAGTTCGATAGGCCGAGCCGTCGAATCGCAGCGACAAATCCTTGACCCACTCCAGAAATTGAGTGCGTTGGCTGGGCTTGATGGCGCTGACGTCGGTGGCATGAAGATCGATCCATGCGCCGTTGATCGCTTCCCACATTTGAGTTGTCAGGCCGGTCCGAACGGCGCGCGCGTTAAACCGCGCGGTTTCGATACACTGCCGGATCGATGACGGATTCGCAGGCGAGAACGCCAGAAACTCCATCACGGTGTCGGCATTGGCTTCTTCATAATGCCGGCGGAAAGCATCCAGGCATCCCGCGGTCGCGAGCGCGCTTTCCCATTCGTTGGTCGAGGTCTCTCCGACGACCGGTAAGGCGGACAGCCGGTTTGCGGCATCGAGCACACGCGCGGTGTAATCCGCGCGCTCGATATACCGCGAAAGCCAATACAGGCTGTCGGCCGTACGACTCAGCATGACGCGTCCGCCATCTCCCGATCACTAATCACTCGATTACCCGTCACTCGATTACCCAAGTGTCTTTGGTGCCGCCGCCTTGACTGGAATTGACGACCAACGACCCGGCTTTCAAAGCGACCCGCGTCAGCCCCCCCGGCACAACCCGCACACCGTCCGCGCCCGACAAGACAAACGGCCGCAGATCGACGTGACGCGGCGCGATTCCGTTCTCGACGAACGTCGGACAGGTCGAAAGGGAAAGAGTCGGTTGCGCGATGTAATTATCCGGGCGCGCTTTCAGGCGGCTGCGGAAGTCCTCGATTTGTTTTGCCGACGCGTGCGGGCCGACAAGCATTCCGTAGCCGCCGGACCCGTGCACTTCCTTAACCACCAGTTCGTTCAAGTGATCGAGCACGTAGGCGAGATCATCTTTGCTGCGACAACGCCAAGTCGGCACGTTTTGCAGGATCGTCTCTTCGCCGAAATAGAACTTCGTCAGTTCGGGAATATAGGAATAGATCACCTTGTCGTCGGCGGCGCCGGTGCCTACTGCATTCGCAAGCGTGACATTGCCGGCCAAATAGCAAGCGAACAAACCGGGTAGGCCGAGAATCGTGTCGGGCCTGAACGCCAACGGATCGATGAAATCGTCGTCAATTCGGCGATAGATCACGTCGACTCGTTTGGGGCCTTGGGTCGTGCGCATGTAAACCATCTCGTCGCGCACAAAAAGGTCACGGCCTTCCACAAGCTCGACACCCATCTTATCGGCCAGGAACGAATGTTCGTAATACGCCGAGTTGAATTGTCCGGGTGTGAGCAGCACGACGTTCGGATCGGAACTCGCATTCTTGGGTGCGACGGTTTGTAAGGTCGCCAGCAAATGGTCGGGATAATCCTCGATGGGCGCCACCCGATGCGCCGAAACGAGTTCGGGAATCAGGCGCAGCGAAACTTCCCGGCTGTGCAACATGTACGACACGCCGGACGGCGTGCG
>JAGREB010000274.1 GCA_020446775.1 Paracoccaceae bacterium | reverse complement strand
CGTCGGCCGACGGCAGGTATTGACGCGCGACCGGTCCGCCGCGGCCTTCGGCGGAAATCAAACCGGCGACTTCGGGTGCAATTGAAATTGCGTAGCGTTCGGCGACCGCATCAATCGGTGCGCGCTCATCGGGGGCGAGCAAGCCGGCGGCCACCAAGTGATCCGCATTGCGCAATGTCGTCAAGTGAGGGGCGTTCATACAAGATCCGAAATCGAACGATGTTGTCTTAGCTAAGACGCGCGCCGATTTCCAGACCGCATAGCGAGCGTAATCCGGGATTGCGGCTTGCGGCTTTAAACTGGCCCGGGCCAAGGTGATTTGATCAAAAATTCCCCTGTTTGCGGAGAAAATACGATGATTGTGGTCCAGTCGCCATGGAGCGTTAAGGACGCCGGAACGCTGTCGGCCATACTCGGCGAGGCGCGCCGGACAGTGGTGGAAACCGGGCCAAATCTTGCGCTGCTGCCGCATGCCGATGGAACCGAGCACGACGCGCCGGGGGAAAAAGACGCTACCGCGTTTTTGGCGCGATTGGCCAAGGAACACGATCTCTATCTGTGCGGTTCATCCTATGTCCGCTGCGACGGCGATCCCGCGCCGCGCACGGTCGGATACTTGGTCGCCCCGTCGGGCGAGGTTTTATTGCGCACGCCGAAGGTGTTGCCCGACATCGTCGAGGGGTTCACCGATACGGTCGCGGACACGTTTATGCCTGCCACGTTTACTTCGGCGGATACGCCGGCAGGGCGGGTAGGGATCGTCTGCGGAGAAGATGTCCTTTATCCCCAAGTCGTGCGCGCGCTCACGGTGGCGGGCACCGAAATTATCCTCAACCCGTCGCGCGAACGGCGCGACAACGAATTCGAAGCGCGCATGGCCGCCCGACAGGCGCGCGCTTATGAAAACGTCTCGTTTGTTGCCACGGCCTCGGCGACCGGTATCACGCGCGGCAATATCGCCGTGAAACTGCCGCCGGCATCGATGGTCGCCGAATGGTGGGGAACGAAAATCAGCGCCGACGGTGAAGAATCGTTTTTTACGGCCGATCTCGACATCCAGAACCTGCGCCGCCGCCGCCAGGAGCCCATGGGCAATCTGCCCGTGATCGTGCGCATGCCGCTGTATGGCCCAGGTTACGCCGCGAAAGCGGGCAAGGCGCGCCCATCGCCGGCCAAACGCGCCGACTGGATCAGCGAAGCCAAGTCACGCGTCGCGGCCCAAGCCAATCCGCCGGCGCGAAGCGATGCAATCGACCGGTATGAAGTCGCGCTATGCCAATGCATCTCGCACGGGTCGAACAAGCCCGAGCAGCTCTTGGACAATCGTTGGCGCAATCTCGAAGCGGCGCTCGATATCGTCAATTGGGTGGCGATGTCGCCAGCCGTCAAGCTGGTCGTGTTCCCGGAATTTTTCCTGACTGGCGCGGCGAGCCCTCTGGGCAGCCGATCCTCGCACATCGCGCACCTCATCGGCATTTCGTTTCCGGGACGCGAGGCCGACCGTCTTGCCAAGTTCGCGCAGGATACCAAGAGCTACGTGGCCGGCGGTGTGTTCGAATTCGATCCCAAATGGCCGGGACGCTTTTTCAATAGCGCCTTTATCTTCGACGATCAGGGCAATCTGATCCATCTCTACCGCAAGATTCATTGCGCCGATGTGTTCGGCACGTTACCCGACACCACGCCCGGCAGCGTCTACGACGAGTACGTTCAACGCTACGGTTACGAGCATCTTTTCCCGGTTGCCGATACGCCGATCGGCAAGTTGGCGACCAAGGTTTGTTTCGACATGAATTTCCCCGAGACCGCGCGCGGTTTCACCGCACGCGGCGCCGAGGTGATCATTCATCCCACGTCGGAACCCCACAACATCCGCCGCCGTGCGTGGGATATCGGCCGTCATACGCGCGCGTTCGAGAATTCGGCGTATGTCGTCACCTGCGGCCACGGCGGCGAGGTGCGGCCGCAAAGCAAACAACAACTGACTTTCATGAATCGCGGCTACAGCAAGGTCGTCAACTTCGACGGCTCGCTTCAGGTGATTGCGGACGGGCCCGGCGCGTTGCCGATGCAGGGCTCGATCGATTTGAAGGCGCTGCGTGCCGCGCGCGGTAACATCAAGTACAATCTGTTGGCGTGGGACGACCCGGTCGTTTATCAGGCCGCGTACAATTCCGGGCTTGGACTACCCAACAACTTGTGGGCCGACGACCCGGTCGTAAATCCCTACGAGAAGATGGTGCAACTGAAGAAGCGCATCGCCGATTACAACGCCCAAGGCGTTTTTGTTCCGCCGATCGACGGCGCGGCCAACGCCAATCTCGACAACTCGCGCGGCGCCGCGATGGCGTGATATCGCAGAAATAGCGGTCGTTTCATTGCTTGGTTTGCTGATAATATAAGGCGGTGATCGCTGCGGTTGGTTGCTTGGACTGGCGCGGCCAAGGAGTTGCGCGGTGAACCTTTCCCCGTCTTCAAAATTCACGGTTCTGGTGTTGGCGGGTACGCGCAAAGCCCCGCCGGCCGGCACGTTGGCGCCGTCGTATAAAGCGGCGCTATCCCTGCATGGTGTGCCGATGATCGCTCGCGTGATCGAAAGTTTGCGGGCATCGGACCACGTCGGCGACATCCATGTGTGCGGACCCGCCGAGCTCGCGGACATGACCAAGGTTGGGTTGGTTCCGACCCGCGAATCCCCGGCCAGCAGCGTCGCGGCTTTTCTCGAAGACGCCAAGCAGCCGTGGCCGGTGCTGGTGACCACGGGCGACCATCCGTTGCTGACATCGGAAATGGTCGATTATTTTTGCGCGCGAACGCTGGAGAACCCGGCCGACGTGACGGTCGGCATGGCGAGCAAATCGAATATCGTCAACGCGTATCCCGGGTCGCGGCGCACGGGTTATCGCTTCCGCGACGATTCATGGTGCAGTTGCAATATTTTCGGCATGAACACGCCACGCGTCATCGACGTTGTCCGGTTTTGGCGGAAAATCGAAGCTAACCGCAAACGTCCCCTCAAGATCGTCGGTGCATTTGGGATCGGCACCTTGGCCAATGTCCTCCTGAAGCGTTGGACTTTGACCGAGGCCATCGACGCCGTAGGCGCGCGCTTCGGAATCACCGCCAAGCCCGTCGTCATGCCGTGGCCGGAGGCGGCGATCGACGTCGATACGCTGGACGATCTTTTGCTGGTGGATGCGATTCTGGCGCGACGCGATCAAAACGCATTGCGCGCCGCCGAATAGTCAGACCCACGCCGCGGCGAGTTTCTGCGCGGTATCGTAGTCCTTGGGAAAATCGATTTCGCACCACTTCATGCCGGAAATCGGCTCGACCGTGACTTCCAATCGCTGTGCCAGGGCGGCGATGGAGGCAAGGTAAAACGACTTTAGGCCCGACGGGCTGCGGATGATGTGTTCGAGTTCGGTCATGAAGGCCGCGGCCCCATCCGCACTGAACCGCATCATGCCGATGGATTCGCCCCACACGGTCGCCGGATCCAGCCGCTTCGATACGTCGATCAGCCGGCGGTCGTTTTCCACCTGCACCTTCATATCGTCGCCGTCGTAGCTTGCCTTGCGGTCGACGGCGAGGGTGATGGCCGCCGATGAACTTGCCAGGAGCTTCTTGGGCACCGCCGCTTCGAACAGGTTGTCGCCGTTCATAAGAAGAAAAGGCTCGGTCATTTCGCCGCGCGCCAGCCAGCAGCTGGCGAGATTGTCGGCAACCCCGAAAAAAGGGTTATAGAGGCTGCGGACTTTCGTGCCGTTTTTGGCCAAGGCATCGATTTCCGCCTGAACCATCTCGGCGCACGAGCCGGTCACGACCACAATCGACGTGATGCCGGCCGCGCTCAGCATTTCACACTGCCAACTCAGCAGCGACCGCCCCGCGATTTGCAAAAGGCATTTCGGCCGGTCGACCGTGAGGTCGCCAAGGCGGGACCCCCGGCCGGCGCTAAGAATGATGGCTTTCATATGGACTTCGACGCGTGGTTAGAATTTACGGTTACACCTAGGGTAACCGGGCGTTCAAGGTCAAGGCAGTCCCCAATCGACGACCTTTAGCCCATGCGTGGCCGCTTCGGCCCGCAATCGTGCATTTGGATTGATCGCGATGCCTTCATCGGCCCACAGCAGGACCGGAAGGTCTGTGTGGTGGTCGGAATAGAACACGGTTTTGCGGTCCGAAAGGCCATGCTGGGCAATCGCTGCCGTGAGCATGTCGAGTTTATCTTTGCCGTAGCAGTTCGGTCCCGGAATCGTTCCGGTGACGGCACCATCGGGCGTTGTTTCGGTTCCGGTCGCGACCACGAATGGAATGCCAAGCTTGGCCGCAATCGCGTTCACATAAACCGTATTGCTTGCGGTGGCGATCATTGCGGCGTCGCCTGCGGCCAAATGGTTTTTAATGGCCGACAGCGCGCCGGGACGGCAGCGTTCCGGAAACCAGTCGGCAATGAATTGGTCGGTGATCGCGCCAAGGGTTTTGCCCGGCACGCCGGCCGCGATCAAACCTAACATGATTTCTTTCAGCCGTTTGCGGCTGATCGCCTTGAGCTTGTATCCGATCATCGCGCCGAGAATCAGCGGAACAAGCAGCGCTTTCAGCGGATACCGGGCGACGATGCGCAGCAGCCACGGCGTGAAAGTGCCGTGGACGGTAATGGTCCGGTCGAGGTCGAAAATCGCGAGCGTTTTGGTCGCGGATGTCATGCTGCTGCCGGTGCGGGTTCGCTGAGGAACGATTCGACGGCCGCGCCGCGCGAGCGGGCCACAACCGCCTGGATCAGGCGTACCCCGTGAACGATCAGACCGGCGATTGTCCAAAGTGCGACAGCCACAAATCCCTCCGCGGGAACGCCCGCAATCACGGCAACCAACAAAATCGCGAGATTGGGATTGCGCCGCGCCGTCACCGCGCGGAACCAGAAGTCGAACGGCTTCCAAACGTGCATTTCGAACTTGAACAATGCAATGAACGCGCCTTCCAGCAGGCGCCCGGCGACGTACCCGGCGACGATCACGGCAAACGACGCATCGAGGCCGAGGATCCCTTCAAGCGGCCCCGCTTCGCGATTCATCATCCCCAGCGCGTTCCACCACGCCCAATACCAGAACGGCGGATGGACCATGTCGATGCCGTGGTCGAACACATTGCCCCATTTACTGGAGGTGACGGTGACGCGGGCGAGTTTGCCGTCGACCGTGTCGAGGAATGTCATCGCCCAGGCGAAGACCAGGCCCAATCCGAATTGCCCAATCCAGAACATCCACATCGCCATCAGCACGAAAATCGCGCTGAGCGCGGTCACTTGATTGGGCGAGATGCCGCGCGCGGCGCACCAGCGGGTGGCGCGCAAAGCCGGCCTCGGCCATAGCCATTTAGTGACGAAATCCGTCGCGCCTTTGTACGACGCACCGAACATGCGTTGCTCGATTTCGTGGACCGGTGTCACGTCGATATTGAGCACGAAAGGTACCGCGCGTTTGCGCAGGAATTCATTATAGGAAAGTTCGTGAGCGTCGGCGGTGAGGGACACCCAGTCCGCCGGGACGGCTTCCTTCGCCGTGCCTTCGACCAAAGCGCCTGCGCGCGACAAATGCTCCCCGTCGACGCACGCGGCGACAACCGGTCCCGGCACGGCTTGCGTACCGCGGTGAAGAACGGTCGGCGCGCGTTTGAACAGCGCCGGAACGATGCGGTCCTCGATGATCGTGTCGGTGCGCAAAACCAGCGTAAGTCCTTCGGCGGCGGCCTCTTCGCCGGGGGCCCAAGCTTTGACATCGGTTATACCGAAGCGCCGGCCGATGCGGATCATGCGTTCGAGCGGTGAAAGGCCCCAAATCGTCCGATCACATTGACCGATCAGGCGAATGCGGCGCGAAGATTGTTGGTCTTGTGAAACTGTCATTCTCGGGCGGGTAACGAGCGGGTCGCGTCATTGGTCGGAATTAGCCTACTATGTACCTCATCGGTGGCGCATTCCCAAGGCGTCGTTCGTGACACAAAAAAAAGAGGAAATTGCGCATGGCCGCGCACATCAACGCGACGATCGAGAACTTTGGCTACCCCGGCTCCTTGATCGCCGATTTGGGGGCGTGGGTCGTTTTGCTGCGGCCCAAGCAAATCACGATTGGCTCGTTGATCCTCGCTGCGGCCGATCCGGCGACGGCGTTTTCGGACGTAGCGCCGATGACTGCAGCGGCGCTGCCCGATGCTATAACCCGCATCGAGCGCGGTCTAAAAGCCGCCATCGGTTACGACAAGATCAACTATTTGATGTTGATGATGGTCGATCCTCACGTGCACTTTCACGTCATCCCGCGCCACGCCGGCCCGGTGAAATTCCTCGGCAAGGAATATCCCGATACCGCTTGGCCGAAGCCGCCCGTCATGTCCGACGCGCTCGATCTCGACGTTGCAAGCATGAATGCGTTGCGCGACGTTCTCGCCCAAGCCATCGCGCCGTGATTGGGCTGGTCCGGAAAAATGGTGCTGCCG
>JAGREB010000273.1 GCA_020446775.1 Paracoccaceae bacterium | reverse complement strand
GGAACCGATGTTGAAAACCCGAGTCCTGGTCGTGGCCGCCGCGTTGACCCTGACGTTGTCGGCGTGCGGTGACGGCAGCGAAAGCGGGAATCAAGCCGAAGGCCCATTGCCGGCGGGCGAGCGTTTGGTGTTGGTTAGCGCGCCCATCACCGACATGAAAACGGTGTCTGGAGAGATTACGACGCGCGATCGTGCCGATGCGCGCGCGCGCATTCCCGGCACACTTATCTCTCTCGATGTCCGCGAAGGCGATCACGTGGACAAGGGCCAGCGTTTGGCGATGATCGCCGACGAGCGAATCAGTTTCGAAGCCAAAGCCTACGCAGCGCAAGCCGCCGCCGCAGAAGCGCAGGCCGCCCAAGCGCGCGAAGAATTGCGCCGTGTCCAAGATTTGTTCGACAATAAGGTTTATGCACAAGCGCGGCTCGATCAGGCCGTCGCTGCCGCGAAAGCGGCCGACGCGCAACTTGCGGCCGCGCGCGCGCAACGAAGTGCCAGCGCGAGCATGGTCGAGCAAGGTGCGGTTCTTGCGCCTGACGATGGCCGCGTTTTACGGGCCGACATTCCGCCCGGTTCAGCGGTCGCTCCCGGCATGCCCATCGTGGTCGTGACTGCCGGTTCGCCGATTCTCAAATTAGAACTGCCCGAGTCTCTCGCGGGCCAGGTGAGGGCCGGCGCACGCGTGACGTTGACGGGTGACGAAGTGCCGATGGCGTTGCGCTCGGGCGAAGTTGTCCAAGTTTATCCCGCGATCGAGAACGGCCGCGTGCGGATTGACGCGGCTTTGCCGGATCTTAAAGCCGAGATGGTCGGCCGTCGCGTCACGGCGCAAATCGAGATCGGGCAACGCGATGCGTTGACGATCCCGCGCCGTTTCATCTCGACCCGATACGGTATCGATTTTGTCGATGTCGTGGTTGACGGCAGGCGGGTGAGCACGGTTCCCGTTCAATTTGCGCCGACCGCCGATCCCGAGGTCGTCGAGATCCTGAGCGGCGTCGTGGCCGGCGACACTGTCATTGCCGTAGACGCACGTCCATGAATCTCGGCATTTCAGGCGGGTTGACGCGCGCCACGATTTCCTCGCCGCTAACACCGCTATTTCTGATGACGGCGATTGCCGTCGGCATGCTCGCCCTATTCTCGATTTCGCGCGAGGAAGAACCGCAAATCAGCGTGCCGATGGTCGATATTCAAGTCGCGGCGCCCGGCTTCGAAGCGCCCGATGCCGTCGAACTTGTTGGCATCCCGCTCGAAACGATCGTCAAGAGCGTCGACGGCGTGGAGCACGTCTACGCCCAGGCCGAAGACAATGGGGTGATGGTGACCGCCCGGTTTGTGGTGGGTTCCGACCCCGAAGACGCGGTAACCCGCATCGAAGAAAAGCTGCGCGCCAATTGGGATCGGATTCCCGTTGGCATTCCGGACCCCAAAGTCACGGTACGCGGCATCAACGACGTCCCGGTCCTCGTGTTGACGTTGACCCCGAAACCCGATGCCCCGGGCGTGTGGACCGACCAAGCCTTGTATGATCTCGCCAACAAGCTGCGGACCGAGATCGCCAAGGTTGAGGACGTCGGTCTGACATTCATCACCGGCGGACGGCCCGATGAAATTCGCATCGCGCCCGATCCCGCCAAGCTTAGCCAATACGGTGTGCCGCTCGGCAGTGTGATCGACGCGGTTTCTCAAGCCAATCGCAGTTTCCCGGTCGGCGACATTCGTGAAGATGGGCAAGCGATGGCGGTTACATCCGGTCGTACCCTGTCGTCAGCCAACGACGTCGGATTGCTGACTGTCCGTTCGGTGACGGGCGCCCCGGTTTATCTGCGCGATATCACTCAGGTCTTTCAGGGGCCCCGCGAAGATCAGGCGCGCGCGTGGCGTTGGATGCGCGATAGCGGCGGTACATGGTCGAGCGCGCCCGCGGTCAGCATCGCCATTGCCAAGCGGGCGGGTGCGAATGCCGTCGTGGTGTCGGACGCGATCCGGGCGCGCGTCGAGCTGCTGCACGGCAAGTTGATACCGGACAGCGTCGATGTCGCTGTGACGCGCGACTACGGCGAGACCGCAAACGAAAAAGCCAATGAATTGTTGTTTCACTTGGCATTAGCGACAGCCTCCATTGTTGCCTTGATCGGCTTCACGGTTGGCTGGCGCGAGGCGGCCGTGACCGCCGTGGTGATTCCGACCACGATCCTGCTGACGATGTTTGCATCCTACATCATGGGTTACACAATCAATCGCGTCAGCTTGTTCGCGCTCATATTCTCGATTGGTATTTTGGTCGACGACGCGATTGTCATGATTGAGAACATTGCCCGGCATTGGGCGATGAATGATGGCCGCAACCGCGTTGACGCCGCGGTGGATGCCGTGGCCGAAGTTGGAAATCCGACAATCGTCGCGACGCTGACGGTGGTAGCGGCGCTGCTGCCGATGTTGTTCGTTTCCGGTTTGATGGGCCCTTACATGGCGCCAATCCCGGTCAATGCATCGGCGGCGATGGTTTTTTCATTCTTTGTCGCGGTGGTGATTGCGCCGTGGCTGATGATTCGCTTTGCCCGCAAGGCGCTGGCCCACGGTCATGGCCACGAAGCCAGTGGCGGTCGCTTAGGCAGTCTATACGCCCGCGTCGCCCACCGCGTGATCGATGAGCGAAAATCAGCGCGTAACTTTCTCGTCGGCGTCGGCGTCGCGACAGTCGTCGCGTGTTCGATGTTTTACTTCAAAGCCGTGACCGTGAAGCTGCTCCCCTTCGACAACAAATCTGAGATTCAAGTCGTCGTGGATATGCCCGAGGGCACCAGCCTGGAAGCAACATCGCGTACGCTGGATGAGATCGCGCGTGTTGTGCGCGGCCTCCCCGAAACGACGGCCATGGAGGTCTATGCGGGTACTGCGGCGCCATTCAATTTTAACGGCTTGGTGCGCCACTATTTCCTACGCGCCCGGTCCGAGATGGGCGACGTCATGGTGACGTTGTTGCCGAAAGGCGACCGAGCTCGGGCGAGTCACGCGATTGCACTCGATCTGCGCGACCAGCTCAAAGCCATATCGGTGCCTCCCGGGGGGTCGATCAAGGTCGTCGAAACGCCGCCCGGACCGCCGGTCTTGGCGACGTTATTGGCCGAAATTTACGGACCCGACGCGGAAACACGGCGGCGGACGGCCGCCGAGGTCGAGAAGCTGTTCCGGTCGGTCCCGTTCGTCGTCGATGTCGACAATAGCTATGGACAATTGAGGCCTCGCTTGCGTTTGGTGCCCGAACGCGACCGGCTCGATTATTACGGATTATCGGAACGCGAACTTCACGATTCGATCGGCGCGATTCTCGGTGGCGTGACGCTTGGCTACGCACCGCGTGGCGGCGGCCGTGTGCCTTTGCCCATCAGCATCGCCTTGCCGCAATCGGCTCGGACGTGGAGCCACGTGCTCGCGACCACACCCGTCGCGACCGCGCGTGGTCCAACCGGTCCCAAGTTGATCGAACTCGGCGAAGTGGTCGATGCACAGTTCGAAACCGGCAGCCACGCGATGTTTCGCCGTGATGGCAGGCCTGCCGACATGGTCACGGCCGAACTGGCCGGTGCGTATGAAGCGCCGATCTACGGTATGCTGGCCGTGGCGGACGCGATCGACGCCCATGATTGGGCGGCGCTCGGGCTCGAAAAGCCCGTCATCCGTCTCAACGGGCAACCGGAAGATGAATCGGTGCCAACGTTGCTGTGGGACGGCGAATGGGAAATCACCTGGGTCACGTTCCGCGACATGGGTGCGGCCTTCATGGTTGCGCTGATTGGCATTTACATATTGGTTGTTGCGCAGTTTGGCAGCTTCAAGCTGCCGTTGGTGATCCTAACCCCGATTCCCTTGACGTTGGTGGGCATCGTTGCCGGGCACATGTTGTTCCGTGCGCCGTTTACGGCGACGTCGATGATAGGGTTTATCGCTTTGGCGGGGATCATTGTCCGTAATTCGATTCTACTGGTCGATTTTATCCGTCACGCCGCTACGCCCGAGAAGCCGTTACGTGACACACTCATCGAGGCGGGTACGATCCGCTTCAAGCCGATCCTTCTGACCGCACTTGCCGCGATGATCGGCGCGGCTGTGATCCTGACCGATCCCATCTTCCAGGGATTGGCGATCTCGCTGCTGTTCGGTTTGGCGTCGTCGACCCTTCTCACAGTTCTTGTCATTCCCGCAATCTATGTCGTGTTGCGGGACGATGGGAGGCCTGCGACCAAATGATGCCGCTCAATACTCCAGTTGACGTTCTCGCCGACCATGCTGCCGAGGCAGCCGCCGTATTAAAGCTTCTCGCCAATGAGCAACGCTTGTTATTGCTATGCTGTCTTTCGCAGGGCGAGGCTTCGGTTGGCCAATTGGTCAATGCGTGCGCATTGTCTCAAGCCAGCGCCTCGCAGCACTTGGCCAAGTTGCGTACGGGTGGCTTGTTGAAAACGCGGCGCGATGGAACGACGATATTCTATCGCCTCGCGGACGACAGCGTTCGGCAGCTGATCGACATGCTATGCGAGCGTTTCGGGGACACGCACAAGCGCCCGCAATGAGATTCGAAAAGTTTGCGGCTTCGTGCCGATCCGTGTGACGTGGCCTGCCGCTTTGGCGGGATGAGGCCCCGAGTCACGCCCCCGGCCGAGCCCGGTCCCCCGTGGTCGGATGGTCGCCCGCATCAGAATGAAATTCGTGCCACAGACCGTTGAGGATGCCGAATCCCACAGCCAGCCCGACACCGAGAATCCAAGAAAAATACCACATAGACGAATCTCCTTTGAACGGGCGTCTCAGTAGAAGTCCGGATTAGTGGCGACGTCCTTCAACGTTACGCGGCCAAATAGCACCCGATATACCCACGCGGTGTAGATCAGCACGATGGGCAAGAACACCAGCGTGACCACGAGCATGATGAACAAGGTAAGGTGGCTGGACGACGCGTTCCACACCGTAAGGCTCGACGCCCAATCTATCGAACTCGGCAGGATGAACGGAAACATCGACAAGCCGACGGTCGAAATGATTCCAACCGTCCCTAAAGACGATCCGGCGAACGTCATTGAATCACGCTTCCCCGTGATGCCAAGGAGGGCGATCAGCGGCCCGACCAGTCCCACAAGTGGAGCGGCAATCATCCATGGATAGCGGCTATAATTGTCGAGCCACGCGCTGGCTTCGGCGACCGTCGTTGTGAAACGCGGATTCGAGGGTCCGTTGTGATCCACAACGCTTTCGATTCTAAAGCCGATATCGC
>JAGREB010000272.1 GCA_020446775.1 Paracoccaceae bacterium | reverse complement strand
AGATCGAGGCCGGCTCCTTCGTCGTTCCGGTGGCCGACACTTTGCTCCAGTTCATCACCTTCACCGGCATCCTGCCCGACTACGGCGTCGGCCTCGTACGCGTCAAAGGATTTCTACCCGCCGAACTCGCTGATGACGGCTAAGCCGACACCTGAACATTTCCGCACGGTACAATCGTCCGTCATCGAACGGCTACGGAACCTCAGAATCATCGAACCCGAAACCTGACGGCGGCACGGTGCGGGCTCATGGCAAAACCACCGATATCGAATAAATCCGAGGAAACCGGGAAAACCGGTAAGCAGGAACGGCTGGCCGACGCCTTGCGGACGAACCTTCACAAGCGCAAAGCGCAAAAAAGGGCGCGTGGACCGGACTCCCATTCGCCGCAGCCGAATTTACGCGACGGCACCGCGAAACCCGATGAACCCCGATAGCTTGAGGCCCCCGCGCGGGTGCGATACAACATGCGCCCGGCATGGGCTTTGGATATGGCGATTTCGTGGACGTCGCTCAGGCCGGTCGTTTCATTCGCGCGGCAATCGATCATGAGGAAAGCGACCTGAAATGCCGGTAATGCCAGATAGTTGGATTCGGACGATGGCCCGCGAACACGGCATGATCGAGCCGTTCACGGAGAACCTGAACCGCGAGGGCGTCATATCCTACGGAGTTTCGTCATACGGTTACGATGCGCGCGTCGCCGACGAGTTCAAGATCTTCACCAACGTCGATTCCGCCATTGTCGACCCCAAGGACTTTTCCGAGCGCGGGTTCGTCGACCGTCAATCCGATATCTGCGTGATCCCGCCCAACTCGTTCGCGTTGGCCCGTACGGTCGAATACTTCCGCATCCCACGCGACGTGCTTGTGATCTGTCTGGGTAAGTCGACCTATGCGCGCTGCGGGATCATCGTCAACGTCACACCGCTCGAACCGGAATGGGAAGGCCACGTCACTTTGGAATTTTCCAATACCACCCCGATGCCCGCGCGCATTTATGCCAATGAGGGCGCGGCGCAGTTTATTTTCCTTAAAGCGGACAAGGTTTGCGACGTCTCGTACCGCGACCGGAAAGGCAAATATCAGGGGCAAAAAGGCGTCACGCTGCCCCGGTTATGACACCGTGATGCTGCCAAAATCATGAACGATCGATATCCGATCCGATGCACGTCGCAGGTTCCAAGATCATAGAAGCACGATAGTGGACGCAATTCGAATTCACGGCGGCACACCGCTACAGGGCGAAATCGTGATCGGCGGCGCAAAGAACGCGGCGCTGCCCTTGATGGCAGCGGCGCTGTTGAGCGACGAAGCGCTGACGCTCGCGAACATGCCGGAGTTGGCCGACATTTCGACCATGAGCAATCTGCTGCGCCAATTGGGTGTGCGGATCGATCAATCGGCTCTGGGCGCCGGGGAGGACGATCCCTCGGCGGGTGCAACACGGCGCACGATGACGCTTAAGACCGACAATATCGCATCGGTCACGGCACCGTATGATCTGGTGCGGCGCATGCGCGCCTCGGTACTCGTCCTGGGACCGCTGGTCGCGCGCCACGGCGAAGCGAAAGTATCGCTGCCGGGCGGATGCGCAATCGGCACGCGCCCCGTCGATTTGCATCTCAAAGCGCTCGAACAACTAGGCGCGAAGATCGAGCTCAAACAGGGATACGTGCACGCGACGGTTCCGAAACGCCTGAAAGGCGCGCGGATCAATTTCCCCATGGTGACCGTTGGCGGCACCGAGAACGCCATGATGGCCGCGGCGCTTGCCGAAGGGGAAACGATTATCGAGAACGCCGCGCGCGAGCCGGAGATCGCTAACCTTGCAGAATGCCTGAACGCCATGGGCGCCCAAGTCAGCGGCGGCGGAACGGGCACGATCAAGATCAAAGGCGTCGAACGCTTGAACGCGGGACGCGTCGCCGTCATTCCCGACCGCATCGAGACGGGCACCTATGCCATCGCCGCAGCGATCACGCGCGGCAATGTCAAGCTTTCGGGAACGCGGTACGACATGCTTGATGCGGTATTTGACGCGATGAGACAAGCTGGCGTTTCAGTCGAGGACGTCGACGGCGGCATCGTCGTTTCCGCGAAAGATCGGTTGCGCGGCATCGATGTCATGACCGAACCGTTTCCGGGATTCCCGACCGATATGCAGGCGCAATGGATGGCGCTGATGGCGACGGCCGACGGCGCGTCGATGATCACGGAAACGATTTTCGAAAACCGGTTCATGCACGTGCCCGAGCTGACGCGGTTCGGCGCCGACGTGAATGTCCATGGCGCATCGGCAATCGTGCGCGGAAGCGCGCAATTGTCCGGCGCGCCGGTCATGGCCACCGACCTGCGCGCCTCGGTATCCCTGGTATTAGCCGGGCTCGCCGCCAAGGGTGAAACGCTGGTCAATCGCGTGTACCACCTCGACCGCGGCTACGAGCGGCTCGAGCAAAAGCTTGCCGCGTGCGGCGCGGATATCGAGCGAGTCGGCGGCAGTTAACTCGCCATTTGCGGTCCGAGTCGCGCCCTGTACCACGCCCGTCTAAACGTGTAAAAACCGGCCTGTGTGCGGTGCACCCAGCCGCAACCGGCGGCAAATGGGCCGCTTTAATGCTTTGAAATCAATGACGATGTCGCCAACACCGTTGATCATTGCCGTGCCGAAGGGCCGCATTTTGAGCGAGGTTCTGCCGATCCTGAATAAAGCCGGGATCGAGCCGGAGCCCGCGTTCGCGGATGAAGACGCGCGCCAGCTCCAATTCGCGACCAACGCAGCGCATGTGTCCCTGATCAGAGTCCGGTCCTTCGACGTTGCGACTTTCGTCGCGTTCGGCGCGGCGCAACTGGGCATTTGCGGCAACGACGTCTTGATGGAATTCGACTATTCGGAAATTTACGCCCCGCTCGACCTCGGCATCGGCAAGTGCAGGTTATCGATCGCGCAACCGAAAGATTTGGACGAAGGGTTGGATCTGTCCCGTCTCAGCCACGTGCGCATTGCGACGAAATACCCCGAGACAACCAGCCGCTGGTTCGCCGAACACGGCATCCAGGCCGAGTGCGTCAAATTGAACGGCGCCATGGAACTCGCGCCAGTCCTTGGTCTTAGCCCGCGCATTGTCGACCTGGTCTCGACCGGAAATACACTCAAGGCGAACGGTTTGGTCGAAGTCGCGACCATTGCCGAGGTAACGTCGCGCCTGATCGTCAACCGAACCGCACTCAAGGTCCGCCCGGCCGAAATCAACGCGTGGATCGAGCGGCTCCGCAAAGCGGTCGAGTAACGGAGCCCCGCCGTGTCCATCGTCTTGAACGCGCGCGACGCCGATTTCGATGCCAAGTTCGATCGCCGCATCCTTGCAAGCCGTGAAGAACGCGCCGACGTCGACGGCGCGGTCGCGGCCATTCTCGCCGACGTGAAGACACGCGGCGACCAAGCGGTGATCGATTACACGGCGAAGTGGGATCGCACCACGCTAACACCGCAAACGATGCGTGTGCCCGTGAGCGAGATCGATGCAGCCGAAAGTGCTTGTTCGCCGGAAATGCTCACCGCACTCAAGACGGCGGCCTCACGCATTGCCGAGTATCACCGCCGCCAGATGCCGGCCGATGAACTGTATACCGATAAGACGGGAATCAGATTGGGATGGCGTTGGACGCCCGTCATGTCGGCCGGACTTTATGTGCCAGGTGGGACCGCGGCTTTGTTTTCTTCGGTCTTGATGAACGCGGTACCGGCCAAAGTTGCCGGGGTCGATCGCTTGGTTGTGACGCTGCCGACACCCGACGGCAAAACCAATCCACTAATGCTTGCCGCGTGCAAAATCGCGGGCGTCGATGAGGTCTACCGGATCGGGGGCGCGCAAGCCGTCGCCGCTCTGGCCTTCGGAACGGCAACCATTGCTCCGGTCGATAAGATCGTTGGCCCCGGCAACGCCTATGTGGCTTCTGCAAAAAAGCAGGTGTTCGGTACGGTCGGGATCGACATGGTCGCGGGTCCGTCCGAAGTCACGGTCGTCGCCGATGCCGAGAACGATCCCGATTGGATCGCCGCCGATCTACTGGCCCAAGCTGAACACGATTCCTCGTCGCAATCCATTTTGATCACCAACGATGCAGCGTTCGCCAAACGGGTCGAATCGGCGGTTGCGGCACACCTGAAGACACTACCGCGCGCCGAAACGGCTTCGGCAAGCTGGCAACGCCACGGCGCCATCGTCATCGTGTCCGAAATCGGTGAGGCAGCGCGATTGGTCGACCGAATTGCGCCCGAGCACTTGGAGTTGGCGGTCAAGAACCCGGAACCGCTGATGAAAGCGATCCGGCATGCCGGGGCGATTTTTATCGGCCGCTTCACGCCCGAGGCGGTCGGCGACTACATCGCCGGGCCATCGCACGTGCTGCCGACCTCGGGAACAGCGCGCTTTTCGTCCGGCCTCGGTGTGTTCGATTTTCTTAAACGCACATCGATCATCGATTGCTCATCGGACGGCTTGCGTGCGATCGGCCCCGCCGGCGTCGCCATGGCGCGGGCCGAGGAGCTTGACGCCCACGCCCGGTCGATTGCGGTCCGATTGAATATTGGACGCGACGGATGAGCGGCGCTGACGGCGGTTCGGATAGGTCCGGTACTGCCGAACGGCGGCGTTCGATCGTAAAATTGCAACTCGACGAACGTTCGATGTTGCGCCGCCGGCCCGAAGTCGAACACGAGCGGGAAGTGGCGATCTTCGATTTGCTCGAAGAAAATTTCTTCGTTCTGCGCGGCGACCCCGCTCACGCGGGACCTTATCACATCTATTTGCGCGTCATCGAAGATCGGTTGGTCATGGATGTGCGCGACACCGCGGAAACCAAGATCCGCGAGATCAATTTACCGATCAAACCGTTCCGCATGGTGATCAAAGATTACTTCATCGTCTGCGAAAGCTATTTCGACGCCATCAAGGCGTCGTCTCCTTCACAGATCGAAGCAATCGACATGGGCCGGCGCGCCTTGCATAACGAAGGCGCGGACACCCTACGTGAGCGGATCGCCGCAGACGTCGAAATCGACGGACCGACCTCGCGAAGATTTTTTACGCTCCTATGCGTCCTGCAGATGCGGGGTTAAAGCGCCATGGTCGGCATTCTGCCATCGGCGGTGCTGTTCTGCTGCTCGATGAACCAGGTGCGCTCGCCGATGGCAGAGGGAATTCTCAAGCGGTTTCACGGACAACGAATTTTTGTCGATTCGTGCGGCGTCCACCAAGGCACGCTCGATCCGTTCATGATTGAAGTCATGGCCGAAATCGGCGTCGATATGTCGCGCCACAAACCTAAAACATTCGACAATCTTACCGACGATTCTTTCGATGTGGTGATTTCGCTGTCGCCGCACGCGCAGCACAAAGCGGTCGACCTGACGCGCTACATGCATTGCGACGTCCGGTATTGGCCGACGATCGACCCAACCCTGACGGAAGGCACCCGCCAAGTCCGCATCGACGCCTATCGCGCGGCGCGTGACGGGCTGCAACGTCGCATCCTCGACATGTTCCCGCGTAACGACGACTTCTATTGAGAGCCCGCATTCCCCCGGGCCATCCTATTATCCGCATCCAACGAATCACTCCATTGGCACTGACCGCGCCGCGCGCTATCAACTATGGCGACTTCCGTGCAGGCCTCCATGAATCCGGCTCCGAAAAGTTACGACCTTATTCTTGCCTCGGCGTCGCCGCGGAGGCTGGCACTGCTCGACCAAATCGGCATTATCCCCGCCCGCGTCGTTCCAGCCGATATCGACGAAACGCCGCGCAAAAATGAACTTCCGCGCGCGATGGCCAGTCGGTTGGCGGCGGCGAAATCGGAAGCCATTGCCGCGACGGTCGATACCGGCGTGATCCTTGCCGCCGATACGGTCGTCGCGTGCGGCCGCCGTGCGCTGCCCAAAGCGGAAACGGAAGCCGAAGCGCGGGCGTGCCTGATGCTGCTTTCGGGGCGGCGGCACAAGGTGCTTGGCGGAATATGCGTGACCGCAGTGAAACCGGATGGAACGCGCAAGACATGGCAAAGGTTGGTCGAGACGGCGGTCAGATTTGACCGCATCGGCGACACCGAGATCGCGGCTTACATTGACGGCGGTGAGTGGCGCGGTAAAGCCGGTGGATACGCCGTCCAGGGTCACGCCGCCGCGTTCGTCGCCGCCATCAACGGTTCATATACCAATGTGGTCGGGTTGTGCGTTCATACCACGGCGAAACTCTTGCGCGCGGCCGATGCCTTTATGTCGTCATGACCGACACATTTCCGGCACCCGATCAGATTATCGTCACCCGCGGACCCGGCGAAACGCGCGCCGCATTGCTTGCGCAAAAACAGCTTATCGAAATTGTCCACATGCGCGACGTCGATGCGCAACCGGGTGCGCATTTTCGCGGCCGCATCGGCAAACCTAGCGGCGAAGCCAACGGCGTATTTGTCGAATTGGGAACCGGACCGGCAGGTTTATTGCAAACGAAAGCGCCGCTGCCGGGCGAAGGTCGAAACGTCATCGTGAACGTGGTGACGGCCGCGCGCGCCGATAAAGGGCCGAAACTTAGATTGATCGACGCCGATGGCGGTTCGGGTCCTCCTCAACTCGTGAAACCCGGAACTGATCCGATTGCAATTTGGGCGAAACGTTACGCCGGGACTTTACGGGACCTGGTATGCGACCGCCCGGCCGACGTCGCACGCTATGCGAACCTGTCTTCGTTTGAATGCCGATTGCATCCGCCATCGTCGCACAAAAGCGTGTTCGACGCCTATGGCATTGAGGAGGCGCTGTCGCTCGCGCTTGAGCCGTGCATCGCGCTTCCGGGTGGCGGCTCAGTCATCATTGAATCAACTGCCGCCGCAATCACGATCGACATCAACGCCGGCGGCCAACCCGCCGCGCGCGCAAATCAACTTGCCGCTCAAAGCATCGCGCGAGAACTTCGAGTCAGGAATATTTGCGGACACATTTTGATCGACGTTATTCCGGCCAAGAATCGCAAGGCGACACTCGATCTGATACGAACTTCATTGACCGATGACCCGGTATCACCCGAAGTCGCTGGCTTTACGCCGCTTGGAATGATCGAAATGACGCGCAAGCGCGAGCGGCTGTCACTTGAGGAATTGCTGGGCACCGCCGACCGGCCCGATCCGGCCGGGTTGGCCTATAAGGCGCTGCGCGAAGCCGTGCGGGCTGCTATCGGGTCGGGAAAGCCGCACGCGAAAATCTCGGTGCCATCGGCCGCGGCGAATCTCTTGACGGGAAAATTGAACGGCGCATTGATCGAGGCCAAGGAATTGATTGCAGGGAATATTCTCGTCCAAGGGTTCGATTCAAATGCGCCGGCCCAATTGACGATCGAGACTTTTGCTTGACGGCCCGAGGACGGGCCGCGATTAAAGTCACGTCATGAACGACAAACCCGACCCTGAAAGCACGCGCAGCAAACCGGATGAAGTCCGCGTGAGCTCGGCGAAATGCGTACGGTGCGGCCAGCCGGTACAAGCCCGATATCGCCCGTTCTGTTCGCAAAGATGCGCCGACGCTGATTTGGGCGCTTGGTTCAAAGGTAATTACCGGATCGCCGCACACGAAGAGCCGGACCCCGGAGAGTTATCCACAGGCGAACCGCCGGAGAACCAATCATAATCGCCGCATAAAAAGGCTTGTGGACTTGATGCGGATTTTTCTGCCATTGAAATATCGTCAAAAGCTAAGCAACCGGCGCGTGGCCGGCAACGTACAAGCTATGTGAGTGGCGAAAGGCGCGAATATCTTCCGATGGCAAGCATGTTCACTTACGAACAGATTTTTGCAGGCGACCCCTCGATCCAGGAGGTTCGCGACCTACTGTTGCTGCATGAAAGCGTTCGTGAAGACGTCTCGGTGTGGTTCGACGTCATCGTCAAAGAGGCCGAACAGGGACAACGCCCCATTTTCGTCGCCCGCTTCGGAAAGCGCGTCATCGGTTACATGATCTTGAAACCGCGCGACCTGAAAATTTCGAGCATTTTCGTTGACGGGCCGCATCGGGGAAAAGGGTGCGGAGAGACTCTCTACGGTCTAGGCGCCGTCAATCTGGGCACCGCGCAACCTTACACGGCCTTCGTTCCGGAGATCGCGGGCGAATTCCTGCGCATGGTCCGTAACAACAATTTGGTCCTCGATGACACGGGGCCGCTTCACGTCATTAACCCCGGCGACGGCAAGACTGAAACCTGGGCGGACCCCGCGGCAACCACAGCCGCCGCCGCGCCGCCGCCTCAGCAGACACCTCAGCAGACTCCGCCGCGTCCGGCCCCCGGGGCATTTCCCCGCCGTCCGGACCGCCGAGTTGCGGCGGCCGCGTCAGCCTACCGCGTCAATCTCCAGAGCTGACACGCGCCCAATTCTCCGCGTCGCGCGGATCGCCCGTTCCCGAGTAACGCCCGAAATCCGGAAACGGAAATAGGGGACGCGCGGCATCGAACGAATCCTTTGCCAGTGGGAATTGGTTTTTGCGCGGATACGGCATCCGTTGAACGGTGTGATACGCCATCAATCGTACGGGCGGCGTATCGTTTTCCACCCAATCTTCGATCGCCGTCAGCGTGTCGGTGGCATCCGGCCCCGGGCCGCCGCCGCAGTGATAGACGCCCGGAACGATGAACAGGCGCATGAACGAATCAAGCTCGCCGCCGAAAGCGGCGCGATTCCGGTTATAGACATCGATCGCGGTCGCCGGAGTCAATGAATTGTCCGCCCACGCATGAAGAAACAGGAACTTTCCGCCCGCGTCGTTGAATTTGGCCATTGCCCGACCGTCGGCGCCGAAGGACGGTAGCTCGTCGATCTCGGTCAACCGCGGGGCAACCGTTGCCATATCGAGATCGAGGATAGACGCGGGGGGATTCGGCAAGTCGCCAAAGCGGGCCAGATAATTTCTGGTGACTCCGATCAGGTCGCCCGGCTTGCCGTCTGCGGCGGCGAGACGCCCGACCCACCCGAGTTCACCACCACGCATGAATCCACGGCTCGCGTAAACGCGGCCGTCCGGCGGGATCCCATCGTAAATGCGGTTTGCGGCTTCGACTTGTTCGCGCGTCAAACAATCGTCCTGGCTATTGCCGGAACACACCATGCTGGCCGGATCGAACTTGCATCCGTCGGGATCGGCGACAATTCCGTCGGCAAGACCATCGTCCATGTCGCACGCGTTCAAAACCGCGCGGTGGAGCTTCTTGATCGCGTCCACATCGAGAATCACCGTTCCGTCGGACCTCAAATTGGAACGCACGGCCCAGGCGATGTTTGGAACCGCGCCATATCCGGCGGCAGGCGCCGAAGCAACGATCCCGTCATAGTCGTCCGGATAAAGCAGCGCGGCCGTAAGCCCTTGCCGCCCCCCGGTCGAACACCCACGAAAATAGGCCCTTTCGGGATTACGGTCATAGTAAAGGGCCGTCACCGCCTTCAGCAGCACCGTCGCCACGTGTGTCGAACGATGAACAAAATCCTCGAATTGTTGCGGATCGGCGGTAAAGGCCATGTCGGTGCCGGCATGTCCCATATCGGTATGGGCGACGGCGTAACCCCGAATGAGCGCATCGTCCGTGCGTTCCATTTGAATCTTGCCGCACAGCCCGCCGCACCCCGCCATCAAGACGCGTCCGCTCCAGCTCGTGATCGGCAACCGGATTTCGACATTGTTTTTTGGCGCGATGTTTGCCGTAACGCGGCAATAGGCGGGAAGATCCTTCGAAACCGGATCGGCACCGGCGGCGACTAAGGCCGCCGAACGGATTTCGGTTTGCGTACCGGTCTCGCTGGAAAAGTCCTTGAACGCGAGCCCAGCGCACTTGGCGTTTTCGATTTCGAGCCACGGGCTTCCCGCGGGATCGATTGCAACACTGGGTGCCGAACTCACGGCAAGCATTACGAACGCGACCGCCAAGATTCGTCCCATCGCTGTTCTCTCCTGATCGAGGGCAATGTTCCGCACACCTTACCAAGTTCCGGTCGGCGTACTACCTATCCACGCGCGAGAAAGCGCTTCGCCGGGCGGAACCGTGGCGTTAATCTTTTGCCCAACAATCGGGAGGTTTCAGATGCCGAACTCGCCGGCGCCGATGCGCAAGGCTTACGTCAATGGCCGCTTCGGCCAAATGCATGTCCGCATGGCCGGCGAAAACGGCGGAACGCATCGGCCGCTGGTGTGCTTTCATCTCAGCCCCGTATCGAGCGTAATCTACGAGAATTGGATACGCGAAATGGGCCGCGACCGCTTGGCCTTGGCGATCGATACACCGGGTTACGGCATGTCCGACCCGCCAGCGGCACCGCCAACCATCGCCGATTTCGCCGCCGCCATGGGCGACGTCACCGATGCCTTGGGCATCAAAGAATTCGACGTGATGGGTTACCACACGGGCTCGAAGATTTGCGTCGAGACCGCGCGTCAGCGTCCGACACAGGTCAAGCATCTGGTGTTGGTCTCGGCGCCGATCTACACTGAAGAGGACTTGAAACACATTCGCGCCGAGAACGCGCCGCCCGATCCGGAACCCACCGGTGAGTTTCTCAAGCGCCAATGGCAGGTCACATGGCAGTATCGCGATCTCGCGATGACCCCGGGCGACCTGATGGAGCATTTCCCCGATCACTTGCGCGGCGGCGCGCGGCGTGGCTGGGGCCACCGGGCCGCTTTCGCCTACACCTATCCCGAAACCATCGTCGACGTTGGGGCGCCGATTTTAGTGTTCAATCCCGACGATGATCTCAAACCCTACACGCCGCGCATCGCGCAGTATCTCAAGAACGGCCGCGTGAAGGATTTGCCCGGATGGAGTCACGGGTTCCTCCACTTGCGACCTGCCGAAGCGGCAGCGCTGGTGCGCCCCTTCCTCGATCAAGACAAATTCCCGGATTAACGCCCCATGCCGACCGTTTTGATCACCGGCGCCAATCGCGGCCTCGGTCTCGGATTCGTCAATGCCTACCTTGCCGGCGGCTGGAGGGTCATCGCCGCGGTGCGCGACCCGGCCGGCGCGGCCGATCTCAATCGTATTTCCGGCACCGCGCAAGGCATGGTCACCGTCGAACGGTGTGACCTGGAAGATTTCACGACCATCGAAGGCATGGGCCGCAAACTGTCGGGCACGCCGATCGATGTCCTACTCGCCAACGCGGCGCTGACGACCAGCCCTGCAAGCGGCGTTGGCGACACCGATTACGACGCTTGGATGCGGGCGTTCAAGGTCAACACCATGGCGCAGATGAAATTGGCCGAGACGTTGGTCGAAAACGTCGCCGCGTCCGGGCGCAAAACGATGTATTTCGTTTCAAGCCGCATCGGCGCCAAGCCGCCGGCCGGGATGATCCTGTTCCGGTCCTCGAAAAGCGCGCTCAATCAGGTCGTGATGCAGTTGTCGCTGCTTCTGAAGGATCGCGGCATCATCGTCGCCTGCGGTCATCCGGGTTTCGTCAAAACCAAATCGACCGCCGACATGGGTGTGTTCACCGCCGATGAGAGCGCGGGTTACTTGAAGAAAATCATCGACGGTTTGACGCTCGATAAATCGGGCCAGTTCTTCGAACCAGACGGTTCGACATTGCCCATCGTCACCCGGCAGATGAGTTCAAACGCGTTCGGTGCCAAGCCGCCCGATGCCTGGGACGCCCAGCAAAAAGCCCGGGCGAAAGACGCCGCGTCTGAAAATTGACGCGCGGTGGGGCCGCCTACTCGATATCGCGCGCCACTCTGAATCCGAAAATGTTCGACGCCGTTGTTTCGGGGTCGCGGCCGCGGAAAGTCGGACGATGACGCGACAGCCGCGTCCGCCAGCTGCCGCTGCGTACCGCGCGCTTTTCACAGGTTCCCGGCGCCACGGCCGCGGCGCTGCCGTCGGTGGGTTCAGCGGGGTAAAGGGTCGCCGAACAATCTTCGGTCCATTCCCAAACGTTGCCGATCATGTCGTATAGACCAAAGGCGTTGGGCTTCAATGTTCCGGCAGGCGCAACGATGGCGGAACCGTCCGAGCACTCGGCCTCTTCGCGTTGCGCGTTGCCGCCGTCGTTGGTCATGCGCGGATCGCTGCGGCCTTCATTGTCGTAGACATTGCCGTAGGCGCAAATCTGCTGCGCATCATCGCCCCACGGCCAGGTCGCCGTGCTGCCGGCTTTGGCCGCGTATTCCCACTCGGCCTCGGTGAGCAACCGGTAATGCGCGTCGGTCGTGTCGGAAAGCCACTTCGCATAGGCCTGGGCGTCGCGCCATGACACGCAAACCACGGGCTCGTCGTCCGCCGGCGGACGCCCGTAGTCGGGATCACGCCAAGTCTTGCCATCCACCGCATTGACCCCGCCCCACACTTGGCAGGCTTGCGGTGCGGCGTAATCGGTCGCGGCGACGAAGGCCGCGAATTCTTTGTTGGTGACCTCGTATTTCCCAACCGCGAACGGCTTGGCGATAGTGATCTTGCGAATCGGACCTTCGGGCCGCATCTCGCCGCCGCGCATGCGATTGACGGCGTCGGAGCCCATCATGAACGAACCCTGCGGCACGACGACCATTTCCGGACATGCCGCGCAATCGCGAATCGTTTGCCCGGGCGCGTCATCGGCGGCGCGAACCGTTCCGTGGGCGGCAAGAATCGCGAGAACCGCAAGTCCGGCGGCGATCATTCTCATGGTGTACTCCTGATGGATCGAAAGGTGACAGGTCGTCCGATCGGTAAGATCAGGGATCTTACCCGACATCGCGGGCGATGCGGACTCCGAAATGAGCCGTGGTTTCGCCGGTCGGACCCTGGGCCGGGCTTGCCTGTCGCGACGCGGACTGCTACGGAAATTTTCCCGAGTTACGGCGCCAATTTCGCCGCACGAACGTGAGGATATGTTCCATGCCCGCCCCCGCCCTTGGCGCCATCGATATCGTCGTCAACCTCCGCACGCCCAAGGAATTTTCAGGCGGCGCGGTCTCGTCGGACAGTTCGTTTCAGGACAAGGTCCGCCAGGATTCCTCGATCCGCCAAGGCGTCGAAATCGAAGACTATATGAAAATGATGGACGAGGCCGGAATTTCGCGCTCGATCCTGTGCGCGGTGCGTTGCGGCGATTTACGCGTCAAAGGCTCGACCGAGCTGAAGTACGAGCGGGTACTCGAAGTAATAAAACAATATCCCGACCGTTTCTCGGGCGCGGCGGGCGTCGACCCGACCCGCGGGATGCAGGGGTTGCGCGATCTTGAACGCGCGGTGAAGGAATACGGTTTCGTGGCCGCGCACTGGTATCCGCATTGGTTCGGGATGCCGCCCGATGCGCCGCAGATTTATCCGTACTACGCCAAGTGCTGTGAACTCGACATCCCGATCATGATGCAGGTCGGCCAAAACCTGATCTACCAGAAGGACCGCCGGCTGCCGACGGTGGCCAAGCCGATCCTGCTCGATCAGGTGGCGATCGACTTCCCCGAACTGAGAGTGGTCGGGATTCACCTCGGTACGCCTTGGGTCGACGAAATGATCTCGATGTGCTGGAAGCACGAAAACGTGTTCATGGCTGGCGACGCCTATGCGCCCAAGTACTGGCCGCCCCAAGCCGTCCATTACGCGAATTCGTACGGGCAGGACAAATTCATGTTCGGGACCGATTGGCCGGTGGTCGACCCGCGCCGGGCGATGAAAGAGGTTGAGGCGCACAACTTCCGCCCCGCCGCCAAGGCCAAAGTCCTGCGCAACAACGCCATTAAAGTGTTCAAGCTCAAGGACAAGCCGCTCGACGTGGCCGCGCCGTAAACGGGCGCAAGATCGCCGCCGCCCAAGACGGGAAATTGTTGGTAAGAGACCCCCGTCTTGACGGATTATTAAGCGGTTTGGTTGATTTATTATCCGGTATGCCCGTTTAGGGGGCACCGCAACGGCAATGTGAGGCCGGGGCGGCCAGCATCGCGGAGAGACGATGTCGCAAGCGCGCAACATCTTTGTCGTATTCGAACTGTTCAGCGCCGACCGGAGCGACGAACGGATTCGCGAGGTTATCGAATCATTCGGCGTCAGCTGGGCCCGAATCAGCCGCAACACGTTTTACCTGCACGGCGACCTCGATGCGCAATTTGTCGGTAACAAGGTGTGGACGGCGATGAGCATGGACGACAAGTTGCTCGTCATCGATTCCACCAAGAACGACGCGCGCTGGTACAACATCAAGCCCGAAATTTCCCAGTTCCTGATCAATAACTGGCACGGCTAGCGTTCCCATTTAGATTATGGGTTCCCGGCTTAGTCGTGACCGGGATCGTGATTACGGTCCCTAAGCCCCCTGCCCGTGTACTGTGGGCCTACACCACTTCGAGCGGATCGCTGATCGTATTGAACGGCTCGAACCCGGTCTTCGTGATGCGGATCAGGTCTTCGTTGTGGCCCGCGCCCCAACCCACTTCGATGTAAGGCAGATCCATGGTCATCACCATGTTCTCTTCGATGACGTGGTCGATCGGCGCACCGTAAAGCCCTTCGGTCCGCGTCGGGTTGTCGCCGTGCTCGAGGCCGAGCGTGTGCGGATTGCAGATCAGAATCTCCTCGGGCATGCCGGCCTTGACCTGCGCCTCGCGCGCGATCCGCACGAGATCGGAGAATTTCAAACCCGGTTTGATCGCTTCGAATACTGCGTCGCGGCCGACCTTATTGGCCTTGGCCCGGGCGACGACGTCCTTGGGCGGATCGCCGACACAGATCGTGCGCGAAAAATCGCCGTGGTATTGCTCGAAGTGGCTGACGGCGTCGATCAGGAATGGCTTGCCTTCGACCGCTTCGCCGTCCGGGAACAGTCCGATCGTCACGCCGGCCAGAAACGAGGTCATTTCGCTGCCAAGCGCCGCGCATTCGACGCGGAAACGGCGTTCGACTTCCTTGAACGTCATCCCCTTTTCGATCGCCTTGATGGTGTTCATTGCCGCAACGGCGTTGTTGTGGCCGGCGACGCGCATCAACGCCAATTCGGGTTCGCTTTTGACCATGCGGATTTGCCGGAAAATATTTTCGCCCGGCACCAGCGTCACGCTGTCGAAGCCGATCTGGTCGAGCAGATAGGCGATGCGCATATCGTCGACCGCCAAGCGTCCTTTGGTAAGGCCGGATTGCTTCAGCGCTTTGACAATGGCCCACGCCGGCGATGCGGCCGAACTCGGATTGTATTTCTTTTGCGCATCGGCCCAGCGCTGTTCGCGCGGCGTCAATTTCACGCCCTCACGAAAGACATATCCCCGGCGCAGAGCCGCTTCCGGTTCGATCTTCATCTGTTCGGGCGACGCGCCGACGAAATCCTGGTAATTCGCAGCGCCGGTAAAGGTAATCAGTTCGGGCGTTTCGCGGTCGCCGTTGACGATGTCCCAGGCTTGCGCCGTGCTGGCGATCAGGAACCCCGGTTGCGACGGGTCGCGCGGAAACGTCGCGATCCCGCCGTAATCGCTGCGGAACTTGGTCATCGTCGGCATCGTGTTGGTCAGGTAGTAGACGTTGATCGGATTGAGCGCGATCAAGCCGTCGATCTTGTTCTGCTCCATTACCGCATAGGCGCGGGGTTTGTTGATCAGCATCTTTCCCTCGACACCGGGAAAATTCACTTGATCGGACACCTTGATGGTTCCTCCCAGTTTTGCGGCCGCGGGTTCGGCAAGCGCGGATAAACCCAATCCTGCCGCACCGAGCGCCGCGCCCGTCAACATATTCCGGCGTTCAACCATGTTGGCCTCCTGTTACGCCACCACGAGTGGATGGCTTTCGATGTTGAGCGGTTCACATACCGACCCGGTGATCATCTTGCGCCTCTTGGTATCGCCGGCTCAATGATGAAGATGATGACAGTATGGTCGTTTTCCGCCACTCTGCCGCCCGAAAGACGCACAATAAAAAGCACGTGGGAGATTTGTGATGGACGTTCGCGCTGCAATCGCCGTCGGGGCCGGAAAGCCGCTTGAGATCGACACCGTTCAGCTGGGCGGGCCGAAAGCCGGCGAAGTAATGGTCGAGATCAAGGCGACCGGAATCTGTCATACCGACGCGTTCACGCTGTCGGGCGACGATCCGGAGGGCGCTTTCCCGGCGATTCTCGGCCACGAAGGCGCGGGGATCGTGGTCGAAGTCGGTCCCGGCGTCACCTCGGTGAAGAAGGGCGACCACGTCATTCCGCTGTATACGCCGGAATGCCGCCAATGCAAATTCTGCCTCTCCGGAAAAACCAACCTATGTCAGGCGATCCGCGAAACCCAAGGCAAGGGTGTAATGCCCGACGGCACGTCGCGGTTCTCATGGAACGGCAAGCCGCTTCTGCACTACATGGGCACCTCGACTTTCGCCAATTACACCGTGCTGCCCGAGATCGCCGTGGCGAAAATCCATCCCGACGCGCCGTTCGATAAGGTTTGCTACATCGGCTGCGGCGTCACCACCGGCATCGGCGCGGTCATCTGGACGGCGAAAGTCACGCCGGGCGCGAACGTGGTGGTGTTCGGCCTCGGCGGCATCGGCCTCAACGTGGTGCAAGGCGCGCGCATGGTCGGCGCCGACAAGATCATCGGCGTCGATCTCAATCCGGCGCGCGAGACCTTGGCCAAGAAATTCGGCATGACGCATTTCATCAACGCCAAAACATCCGCCGACGTCGTCAAAGAGATCATCGACCTGACCGGCGGCGGCGCCGACTATAGTTTCGAATGCATCGGTAACGTCAAAGTCATGCGTCAGGCGCTGGAGTGCTGCCACAAAGGCTGGGGCCAGAGCATCATCATCGGCGTGGCTGGCGCAGGGCAGGAAATCGCCACGCGTCCGTTTCAGTTGGTCACCGGGCGCGTCTGGAAAGGCTCGGCTTTCGGCG
>JAGREB010000271.1 GCA_020446775.1 Paracoccaceae bacterium | reverse complement strand
TCGACGTCGGCGGCTCGATGGACGATCACGTTCAGCTCTGCGCTGAATTGTTTTCGGCCGCGCGGGCGGAATTCAAGCACCTTGAATCCTATTACTTTCACAATTGCCTTTATGAAGAGGTGTGGCGCGACAACCGCCGCCGCTTCAGCCGTAAAGTGCCCACGTGGCAACTGCTGAGAACCTATGCCGCCGACTACAAACTGATTTTCGTCGGCGATGCGGCCATGAGCCCTTACGAAATTCTCTCCCCGGGTGCGGCGGTCGAGCACTGGAACGAGGAAGCCGGACAAACCTGGATGCAGCGCGTACTGGCGGCATGGCCCAACGCGGTGTGGCTCAATCCTCTCGCGCAACCGACTTGGCGCTATACGCAGTCGATCGGCATCATGCGCGAACTGATGGGCGGGCGAATGTATCCGTTAACCCTGTCGGGGCTCGATGCGGCCATGTCCGAGCTGAAGCGGTGAACCAGGATGCCTCGACCCAAATGTTACAATCACTTACACAGTACCCGTTGGCCGACATAATTCTGATACGCTCGCGGACTAGGGTGCAGGCTGTGAACGCGCGCCAATTGGGTTCAAGATCATGAAAGACGATGCAACGCCGCCCGACGGCGATATTCGAGCCGAACTCGGTCTCGATCAAAAACGGACAGGATTCAGGCTGCCGTCACGGCGCGTTTTGACATGGGGCGGCGTAGCCGTCGTCATCGTCGCCGTGGCAATTTCGCTGATGCCCAAAGGCGGCGGAACCGCGGTTGCTTACCGCACGGTCGACGTAACCCAGGGCGGACTGACCGTGACGGTCAGTGCGACTGGCACGCTCGAGCCGGTCAATACGGTCGAAGTAGGCGCGGAAATCTCCGGACAGATCGAACAAGTCCTCGCCGACTACAACGATCCGGTGACCGAAGGCCAAATCTTGGCAAAACTCGATCCCGACAATCTCGTCGCTCGCGTGGAGTTATCGCGCGCTAACCTGAGCGCCGCGAAAGCCCGTGTGCAGGACGCCCGGGCCACGGCGACCGAGGCGCGCACCAAATACGAACGCATTCAAGACCTCGCCAAACGCGGCAACGCATCCAAGCAGGATCTCGATAGCGCCAAAGCGGCCGACGCGCGGGCGCAGGCCGGCTTTGCCAGCGCCGAAGCCCAGGTCGAGGTCGCGCAAGCCAATTTGACGGTCGACGAAACCAATCTCTCCAAGGCCGAGATTCGTTCGCCGATCAACGGCGTTGTGCTCTTGCGTCAAGTGGAGCCGGGACAAACCGTCGCGGCATCGTTTCAAACACCTGTCCTATTCAAGCTCGCTGAAAGCCTGATGGCCATGCAGCTTGTGGTCGACATCGACGAAGCCGACATCGGGTCGGTCAAGGAAGGCCAAACCGCCGAGTTCAGCGTTGCGGCGTTTCCGGATCGCAAATTCCCTGCCACGATCACGCAAGTCCGCTACGAACCCAAGACGGTTGAAGGCGTGGTCAGTTACCAGGCGCTCCTGAACGTCGATAATAGCGACCTCACATTGCGCCCGGGCATGACGGCGACGGCATCGATCGTCACCGTGACGGTCGATGATACGCTTTTAGTTCCGGCCGCGGCATTGCGTTTCCAACCGCCGCGAACTGCAACGGCCAACGGCGAGAATTCGGGCCAGGCGAAACCGCCTGGTTTGCTCGGCATCTTCGGGGGAGGCCCCAATATGCGCAGCGGCCGCCCGAGTGTCAGAACCGCGACGCGCGCGGGCGAACGCCAGCCGGTATGGGTCCTCGACGGCGACAAGCCGGTTTCCGTGATGGTGACCATTGGTCCATCGGACGGAACGTTGACCTCGGTTACCGAGGGAGACCTCAAACCCGGCCAACCGGTGATCGTCGGCGTTCAAACGCCGGCGCGATAGGAGCCGCCATTGACTACCGCGCCGCTCATCGCCTTCGATAACGTCGCCAAGATTTACGGGCACGGCGATACCGAGGTCCGCGCGCTCGACGGCGT
>JAGREB010000270.1 GCA_020446775.1 Paracoccaceae bacterium | reverse complement strand
TGCGTGTAACGTTCCGAACGGGTCAGCGCGCCGTTAAGCGACGCTTCGTAATAACCGGTGAACGTGCCGCGATCGTCGCCGTCTACCGAAACGGCGAATGGCTGAAACGCGCGGTCGATTGCGGCGCGGAGCGCGTCGGGTCCGTCACCCGCGGCCGCGATCTCCGCACATGCCGCACGCCATGCATTTGCCGGCCGCGCGATTGGCTCTGGGCCAACTACGGCGTCGCCGCCGATTTTTTCACAGCTTAACGTCAGCGCGGCGCGCACGTCGGAAAGTGTATCCGCGTTCCATCCTGGTAGCGAAGCGGTATCAACCGGACGATAGGTTGCGGCGGGTTTTGTAATTGGCGGCGGAGGAGGAGGCGGTGGCGGCGCTGGTTCGGTGATGATGATCGGGGGCGGCGGAGGCCTCAGCCACAACGTCAATCCCGCACCGAGCGCCAATCCGGCAACAAGAGCGATCAGCGCGGTGCGGAGGAGAAAGGGTTGAGCGGAAGAACGCGACACGGGGCGCGTGATTTATTCGACGCTACGCGTGGCGACTAACGTCCAGTTGGGGTCGCGGTTGTTGGTGTCGCGGGCAAAGGTCCAAATGTCGGTGACGCTTTCGACATGATCCTTGTCGCCGTCGACGATCTCGCCTTGGGCGTTCTTGACCAAATTCACCTGTTCGCTTTGGAACCGTACCGCGACCATGGCGCGCGAGCCTTGCATCTCGACCGACTCAAGCTTGGCCGGTTTCAGAACCACGAGCTCGGTCTCTAGCGTTTCGCCGCGGTCTTCGCGGTCTTGAATCGCGGTCGCGAACTGTGCGTAGACATCGGGACTGAGCAGCGGCTTCAAGGTGTCGGTGTCGTGCTTGGCATAGGCCGCGACAATCATTTCAAACGCCGTCGTCGCACCGGACAGGAAGCGCGGCGTGTCAAACGACGGGTCGGCCATTTTCAACTCGACCAATCCTTTTTCGAGCGGCGTTCCGCGATAGGCGGGTTCGATATCGGGATTGCGCGGACGGCGCGCCGTGGGCGGCAATGAAACGACATTATCGTCTGCGCCGGCCGGAAACCGTTCTCCGGCTGGGCCCTGGCGCTGGGCATCGCGGCTGGGTTCATGACCTGTGCGCCGGCCAAGGACGTTGCGCAAGCGCAGCACCACGAATCCGGCGACCATCGCCAGCAAAATTATGTCGATGAACTGAAAGCCTTCCATAGATACCGATTCTTGCTGCCGTCAGTGCGTTTGCCGAGCCGGTTTAAACGGGCATTACAAACCCGTCGCTATCTGGCCGGTTCAAAATAGGTGCTTGGATGGCAAAGGGCAACTGCACCGGGCAATGCCGCGCCAAAACCGTGGGGCAACGCCGTGGGGGCAGCTCCATTCGGCAGCGCTCACAATTTGCCCGCCATGGGGGGTGGCTTGTACGGGCCTATGAAGCGTGTTAGGTCCGCGCGGCCCGGTTTCGGCGTCATTTGTTGGCCGCGACCGCCCGGATTTTGCGTTTCGATTCAAAGGATATGCGACGATGAGCGATACCCCGACCTCCGCGCCCAGCGGCACCGGCCAGACCGATACAATTCCGATGCGGTTTCGCGGCCAATACGTCCGGGACTTGTCGTTCGAAATCCCCCACGCACCCGAGATCTTCCAGGAATTGCGGGAAAATCCGCCCGAGATCCCAATCTCGCTGGAACCGAGCGTACGGCACTTGGCCGACAACACCTATGAAGTGACCCTGACGGCCAATATTGAGGCTAAGGTCGGGAGCCGGGTCGCGTTCATTCTCGAACTCGCCTATGCCGCAACAGTCGATCTCGATCCCAAAGCGATCCCGCAGGAACACATCCACCCGGTGCTTTTGATCGAAGTGCCGCGCTTCTTGTTCCCGTTCGTGCGCCATCTGGTCAGCGAGACCACCGTGCGCGGCGGCTTCCCTCCGTTAATGTTGCAATTGATCGATTTCGCCGACATGTACCGTCGGCGTTTCGGCGACCAGCCGCAGACCGTCGCGCGGGCCGAGTCTCAAACCAAACATTAAACCGGGCATCAGGAATCGCCGGCGCCGCATTACTGCGCGGCGCGTGTCCAAATCGGATTTTTGATCTTTTTCAAGAAGTCCGCGTGGGCTTCGAGTTCCTCGGCACGCGGGGCATGAGCGCGCGGTGGCCGGACCTCGCGTGCGGCCGGCGCGATGGTCTCGGCCTTTGGCGCGGCATCGGACAACAAGGTCAGGCCGGGCTCGCGGCCGCCGACCAATTCCAGATAAACCCGCGCCAGCAACTCGGCGTCGAGCAACGCGCCGTGCTTGGTGCGCGCCGATAGGTCGATGTTGAACCGCCGGCATAGGGCATCGAGGCTGGCCGGCGCGCCGGGAAACCGCCGCCGGGCAATCGCCACCGTGTCGATGCTGCGGTCCGGCGAAAGCGGCGGGCGCTGACAGCGTTTAAGTTCGGCATTGATGAAACCCAGATCGAATGCGGCGTTGTGCGCAACGATCGGCGCATCGCCGATGAACTCGAGAAACGCATCGACGGTCTCGGCGAATTTCGGCTTCCCCCGTAAAAAGTCATCGGTCAGGCCGCTGACTTCGGCCGCGCCCTCGGACATCGGACGTTCGGGATCGAGATATTGCTGATAACTGCGTCCGGTCGGCACATGATTGACAAGCTCGACGCATCCGATTTCGACCACGCGGTCGCCGTTGAGTGGATCAAGTCCGGTCGTTTCAGTGTCGAGTACGATTTCACGCATGGGAAGATTGCCGCATGAAGGCGACAAGTGTTTGCCGCTGCTTGATGACTCTGACGGCTGTCGCGATTCGGCGCAAGGTCTCGCGTTTGCCAATCCCGGTTGGGAGAACGAGATCGGCCCGCGCGCGTTTCTCGATATCCGGCATTTGCCGCGCAAGCGCGCCGGCCAGTTTTTCGGGCGTCATGCCCGGGCGGCGAAGCGCGCGCTGGCGTTGCAGAAAATCCGGCGCGCTGACCACCCAAACCGCGTCACAGTCATGTTGACCGCCCGTCTCGAACAACAACGGGATATCGTACGCAACGATGGCTCGTCGTCCGCGGGTCTGTGTGGCCAGCCAGACTTGCCGCTTTCGCCGTACACGGGGATGAAGAATCGCTTCAAGCGCGCGAAGCGCCGCGGGATCCGAGAACACCGCGCGGCCCAAGGCCTGACGGTCGAGAATCCCGTCGCGTACCGTTCCTGGAAATCGTTTTGCGATTTCGCCGACGGTTGCACTTTTTGGCTGCGTGAGTGCGTGGACGGCCGCATCGGAATCGAACACCGGAATTCCCAAGCCGCGGATCATGGCGGCGGCGGTCGACTTCCCCATGGCGATAGAGCCGGTCAGGCCGATGACGAATGGACCGAAGCGATTGTGTCGCCGTCGTGTCATCGCCGGTCGTGCTCAGGGTTGAGACAGCACATAGGCGCGCAGTTCGGGAGTGATCTCGGGCGTGACACCGAACCAGCCCGCGAACCCCGCTTGCGCCTGGTACAGCAGCATGCCGAGCCCATCGACGGCCTTCCATCCGCCGGCGCGCGCCGCCGCAAGCAACGGCGTTTCGAGCGGCGCATAGACGAGGTCATAGACAACCCCGGTGCGCGGCAGCCGGGCAATGGCGATATCGAGCGCTGGTTGACCGGTCATGCCAAGGCTTGTTGCATTGATCAGCAAACCCGTATCTGCGAGCGCGGCGTGGCGTTCGTCCCATGCAATTGCTTCCGCGTTCCCGCCCAAAACCCCCGCAAGCGTAGTGGCGCGCTCTTGATTTCGGTTGGCGATCACGACCTTGCGGCATCCGGCATCGAGCAGCGCGGCGCAGACGGCACGGGCAGCACCGCCCGCGCCCAAAACAAGTGCTTTCACGCCGGCGGGATCGAGGCCGGGTACGGCCGATTTCAGATTGGCAAGAAAGCCGAACCCATCCGTATTGGTTCCGGTCAGTTTGCTGTCTTGGCCGACAAAAACGGTATTGATGGCGCCGATCCGCTCCGCTTCAGGAGTGACACGATCGACCATCTTCAGCGCCGCTTCTTTATGGGGGACCGTGAGATTGCATCCGGAAAACCCAAGCGCCGGCAAACCTTGGAGCGCATCCGCAAGGCGCGCCGGCTCGACCGCCATCGGCACGTAAACGCCGTCGATGCCGTGAGTCGAAAGCCAATAATTATGAAGCGCCGGGGACTTGGAGTGTCCGACCGGCCAACCCATGACGCCCGCGACTTTGGTCTTGCCGGTAATGCTCATCGCGGCACAATGCCGTGTTCGCGCAGAAAGGCAAGCAGCGCCAACAATGGGACTCCGAGAATGGTGAAGAAATCGCCCTCCACGTTTTCGAAGAGTTGTGCCCCCAGCCCTTCCAGATGATAGGCGCCGACCGAGCTCAATACGCCGTCACCTGCCGCCTCGAGATAGGCGTCGATGAACTGAGGCGACAACGTTCGCACGCTCAGACGCGGCGCCGAGACATGATGCCAGATCCGCGCCCCGGCGCGGACCGCCACCGCCGCAGTTGCAAGTTGATGGGTCTTGCCTGACAGCGCCGTAAGGTGTTCGCGCGCTTCGGCCCGGTCAGCGGGTTTGTCGAACCAAACGCCGCCGCAGTCGAGGAGCTGATCGGCGCCAATGACGATGGCATCCGGATTTTGCCGTGACACGGCCAGCGCCTTTATTTCGGCGAGCGTTTCGGCACACTTTAATGAGCTTGCGCCTTCGGCTTTAAGCTTTGTTTTGCAATCGCTTTCATCAACGTTGGCGGGAACGGCCCGGAATGGGATTCCGGCGGCCGTTAAAACTCTTGCCCGGCTTGTGCTTGCGGACGCGAGAATCAGCAATCGCACCGGAGAGGTCATGCTTCCGGAGATTGATGCTGGTTATAAAGCTGAATGATCGAGGCTGCGGTTTCCTCGATCGAGCGCCGCGTGACGTCGATGACGGGCCAGCCCATCCGCG
>JAGREB010000269.1 GCA_020446775.1 Paracoccaceae bacterium | reverse complement strand
CCGGTACAAAAAAGTCAGCAGGTCAATCATGGTCGTCGTGATCATGGTCATGATCTCCGGCGGGGGCGGGAGGTTCGACGTTCAGGATGGCGTAGGCGGCGCCCGCGGTCACGGCGGCGATGAGTGCGAATACGATTATTTGGCGGTTCATGGCGTGCTCGTTTGGCTGGTCGGAAGTAATGCAGTCGTTGTGATCGGCATCCCAGTCAGGCGCTCGATGTCGATAATGGCATCGTGATAGGCGTGCGCGGCGTCGATAGCCTCGTGACGCAGTTCGAGAAGTTGACGTTGAGCGGCGGTCAGTTCCAACAGCGACGATCGCCCGGACCGAAACAACGTATCCGCTTCGTGCCGGGCCGCCTGCGCGGCCGGAATCGCCTTGCGGACGAGCAGGTCGACCGCGCGCCGGGAGTTCTCCAAGCTTTGCAAAATTCCGAAAAGATCGCCCGCCAGCAATTCGCGGTGCGCGCGGATGTCATACTCGATCGCCGCCAAATCCTCGCGGGCCTCGTCGGCAAATGGCTTGCTCCGCGAGGCCGTGCCGATGGGAACGGATGCCGACAGAACAAAGGCTTGTTCGCGCGCGGCCTGGAGCCGGCGCACGCCAGCGCTGACAGCGATGTTCGGAGCCGCGCCCGATTGCGACGACGCCAGTGCGGCGGTCCGGCTCGCTTTTTCGGCGGCCAGGACGGCCAAATCGGGACTGGCGTCAAGACGGGCCATAATGTCGCTGAATGAGCTTATGTCGGGAAGGTCCAGCAGGTTGCCCGCTGCTTCACCCGACGATTCCGGACTTCCGCCCCAATGAACGACCAGCGCTGCCCATGCGGCTTTCAATCGGGATTCAGCGGACACTTCATCAAGTTCCGCGCGCACCATGCCGACGTCTGCATTCCGCTTGTCCACGGCCGTCGACACGGCCGCTGCGGCGCGCTGTTCGGCGATCTTGGCGACCTCAGCAGCCAAGGCGCGATTTTCGCGCGCCATGGACAGTTCGGCCTGGATATGCAGGACCGAAACGAATTGGTGAGCGACCTCTGCCAAGATGTCGAGACGTTCCATGTCTTGGCGCGCCTGCAAAGCCTGCTTCTCGCGATCCGCGAGCGTCATCCGGCTGGTGCGCTTGTCGCCAAGCTCGATGACGGTGCCTAAACTCAGCGTTGCTTCCATATCGCTGAACGTGCCTAGCGACCGGGTTCCGAAAATGTTTTCGATTTCGGTGTTGAGTTCGACCGGCGGGCGCAGCGCTGCCTGACGCCGCCGTGCATCGGCGGCGGAACGTGTATTCACGTGGCCCGCGAGTTTCGCGTTTGTATTCGCCGTCAGTTCGATGGCTTCACGCAACGTAAGGCGCAGTGGAGGAATCACGCGCGGTGCGGGTTCCTGCGCAATAGCAGTCGTACAGCTTGCGAAAACAATGGCAGCGAAAATAACGCGAGCGCAACTTCGATATTTTGAGATCATCTGACCATCTCCGGCGGCACACGCAGGAGCCGCGTTTCGACCAGAGTCAGCCCGCCAAACGGCGGCGCGGCTGACGGATTCCGGGCGTCAAGTCAGAGGATGGGAGGGCGCAAGTACGACGGACGGGGCGTCGGTCGTGACGGGGCGCCGTGCGCTGTGCGAAAAGTCGGACGGCCAGGTTCGCCGATATCGACCGTCGTCACGGCCATTGCGATGAACATCAATCCGCAATCGTGGCAATTGAAGACGTCGCCATCGGTACCAAGGCCGCAGTCGGCGAACTCCGCGCCGACCGCTACGATCCCGCCGTCGTGACCGTGCCAGACATTGTCGCAGTGGTGATGCGCGGCCGTATAGCCGAGCCCGGCAGCAACCGCACCGGACAGCGGTGGCCAAATCAGCACCAGCGACATGACGATCAGGCGAATCATCTTCATGGCAATGACTGTAACCGAATTAGTGCCCGAAAACACTTTTTGTGTCAGTACGGGTTCAGTTCCCCGTTCCACAGCCAAAATTGACCGCTGGTTTGCGGCGTTAGGTCCGCGATGATGCGCCGGATCCCGGCGATGCTGGGTTCGGCCTCTAGCGGCGCGGACGGCCCGCCCATGCGCGTCTTGATCCAGCCGGGGCAAAAGGTCGCCGTCATAACGCCGCGCTTTGCCAGGTCCATGCCCAAATTGCGCATCACCATGTTGAGCGCGGCTTTGCTGGTCTTGTAGGCGTAGATGCTGCCCTTGGCGCGTGAAATCGATCCTTCGATCGAGGAAATGGCGGCAATCTTCTTTTGCGTGCTGGTGACGATATTGTCGATGAATGCTTCGGCCATTTTCATCGGCGCCATTGTGTTGATCCTCAGAATCTCGGCCCACACGTCGTAATCCATGTGGCCGAATGTCTGGCGCGGATCGTTGTCGCCGGCCGGTTTAGGTCCGAACGCGCCCGCATTGTTCAGGAGTACGTCGATCGGCCGGCCTTTGAGCTCGGCGGCGAGCCGGTCGATTGCCGTAAAGTCGGCGACATCGAGCGCATGGACATTGAGGCTGGGATATTTCGCGTCGAGCGCATTCAGATCACTCGCGCCCGCGGGATCGCGGCACGTTGCGATGACGTTCCAGCCGTCGACGCAATATTGACGCACGAACTCAAGGCCGAGACCGCGATTGGCACCGGTGACAAGGACGCTAGGCATGCTCACTCTCCATTGACGACGGCCGTAGCTTAGCACACACATGCCGGAGCCATAGGCAAAGTGTAATGGAGTGAACTCAATGGTGGATATCAATCGCCAATGGCGGCTCAAGCGACATCCCGAGCCGGGCGAGGTTGTCTCGGCGGATCTTTTTGCGTTCGAAAGTGGCGCGATTCCGAAGCCGGATGACGGTCAGGTTTTAGTGCGGACATTGGCGCTGGGAACGTCGCCTGCGCAACGCAGCTACATATCCCTGGGCCGAAGCATGCATGAAAAGGTCAAGCTCGGCGACGTCATGCGCGGGCGAGGGGTCGGCGTGGTGATCGAAAGCCGCCATCCGGACTATAAGCCGGGCGACATTATGAGTGCGTCGCTCGGATGGCAGGATTATTCCGTGCAGACGCCGAGCGTCCATGCGCAGCGCATTCTCAATATCGGCAAGGTCGCCCAGCCCGTGAAACCCTATAGCCTGCATTTAGGCGTGCTCGGAAGCGCCGGGGCGACGGGGTATTTCGGGTTACTCGACGTCGGCGAGGCCAAGCCCGGCGACACGGTCGTGGTATCGGCCGCGGCCGGTGGGATCGGGTCCATCGTCGGTCAAATCGCGCGCAATATCGGCTGCCGGGTGATCGGGATCGCCGGTAGCGATGAAAAGTGCCGTTGGGTGGTCGACGCGCTGAAGTTCGACGCGGCAATCAACTATAAGACCGAAAATGTCGACGCCCGCCTCGGCGAATTGTGCCCGGATGGAATGAACGTCTACTTCGACAATGTCGGCGGCGACATTCTTGACGCGGCCCTCGACCACCTCGCGCTTCATGCCCGCATTGTCGTGTGCGGATTCATATCCGTCGAGCAAGCGGTCGGGCCGGCCCCCGGTCCGAAGAACTACGGCAACCTTGTCCGCCGCCGAGCGCGGATGGAGGGATTCTTCGTCCTCGACTACGTCGAACGCTTCGACGAATCCGAAGCGAAGATGCGTGCGTGGTACGACGCCGGAAAGCTCGACCCGTGCGAAGATATCGACCATGGGCTCGAGCTGATGCCCGAAACGCTGGCAAGCCTGTTCAAAGGCACCAATCGAGGCATCAAGCTCAACCGTGTCGCACCCGATCCGTGATTCAGGGTGCGTCGAGTTCGATGGTCTCGTAATTGATTTTTCCTTTTTGCGGATTGTAGTTCCGCACGCGCTTGCCGACGCCGTCGATCAACGGGATTTCTTGGAGCAACAACGCTGTCGCTTCGTCGTGGTAGAATTTCAAGATCTGCCGCGTGAGCAACTCGCGCCGGTTGAGATCGGGTTCGGTCAAGGCGGCTTTGATGACCGGCGTGATATGTTCGTCGCAATACCACGGATTGGGCCAAAGGCATGAGTGAAGACGAAGCGTCCGAACCGGCTCGAATGTTGGCCAAGACCCGAAGATCTGACTGAAAGCGTTGCCGCGCCATTCGCCCTGGTTGATCACGCGTATCATTTGCGATGTCGGAATGGGGCTCAAATTCAACTTCACGCCGACCTGGGCCAGATTATCGGCGACGAACTGGTAAACCAGACTGTCGTTGGCATTGGACGAAATAATGATCTCGGCCGTGAACGCGAATCCATGCTCGTAACCGGCGTCTTTCAGAAGCGCGCGCGCTTTATCGGGATCGTAGGGATAGGCTTCGAGATCGGGATTGTAACCAAACAACCCGCGAACCGCGCCTTGGGTGGCCGGCTTGGTTCGGCCCGCCAAGATGACGTTGGCGATGGCGTCCTTGTCGACTGCATAATTGAGCGCGCGGCGCACGCGAACGTCGTCAAGCGGCCCACCGGTTCCGATCACGAACGTGAGCGAAATGACATCGTGCGGCGTGCGTTGGTGGATGTGCCCACCGGATTGCGCAATCGGCTGTTCTTCGTCCGGCCCCATACCGACCGCCACGTCGATCTGCCCGGTGATCAACGCCTGCAATCGCGTCGTCGTTTCCGGCAGTTCGAACAATTCGAGGCCACCGACTTTCGGTGTCCGCCACGACAGTGCATTGGGGTCGTAGATGATTTTCGCGTCATCCCAACGGCGCAATTTGAACGGCCCGGTTCCGATGGGCGCTTGCGCAAAGCCGTCGGGGCCAAGTTCCTTCCAAACGTCGGGATCTACGATATAAAACGCCGACATCTCGCGCGGCAAAATCGCGTTGGGGGCCGACGTCTCGATATCCAACGTGAGGTCATCGACGGCGCGTGCCTGACGAATACTCAAAAGCTGGCGGGCGACCGCCGTTGTCGCGCCCAAGGGCGTTTTGAGCCACGCGAGGTTGTCGGCAACGTCCTGCGCGGTGAGGGGGCGGCTGTTTGAGAACGTAACTCCGGGCCGGAGTTTAAACCGCCATGTCGTCGGCGAAACAGCTTGCCAGCTTTCGGAGAGTTCGGGCCGCAATATCGTATCTTCGCTAAAGGTCGTCAGCGCCTCGAACATGGGGGACCATGTATAGGTCGCAAAAACGCTGACGGATTTGTGCGGGTCGGCACCGCCGGGTGGGAACGTCGTCAACCCGACGCGCAGTGTTTCTCCACCGTGCGCGGGCCGCGTGGGCGCCAATGCGCTCGCCAGCGCGGCGCACAAAGCGGCGCCGACCAAGGCGTGTCTGATTAGCGCGACAAACAATGCAATCTTCGCCATTTTGTTATTTTATGGCCAAAGGCACCGACCGCAAGGAATGTTCCGCCCGGTTCACTTTCGCATTGGATCGTGGCGCGTGCGGGCTAGAATACCCTCAACTGAAAAGGTCGTTTTGCCCCATGCCGTTCCTTCGTCGTGTTCTCTTAAGTTTGTTGATGTGCCTCGCGGCACGGTCTGCCGCCGCGGAAACCACACTCAATGTGGCTGTTGTCGGTCTGCCGCGCGTTCAAGGCCATCCGTACGCTGTTTCGAATCTGCCTGCGATCTACGTGTTTACCGCGATCTATGACGCTTTGACGTTCGTCGACAACGACGGTTCGCTGAAGCCATGGCTGGCGACTTCTTGGACGCAAACAGGCGACCTGACCTGGGAGTTTACACTCCGGCCGAACGTCATGTTTTCGAACGGAGAACCATTGGACGCCGAAGCCGTGGTTGCGTCGATCGACTATCTGACCTCACCGGCTGCGCGATCCGATACTTCGGCCGCGGAACTTTCCAGCATCGTCGGCGCACGCGTGTTGGGGCCTTTGACGGTCGAAATCACGACGGGATCGCCCAACCCGATCCTGCCGCGCGAGGTGTCCGCGCTTCGTGTTATCGCGCCGCGTCATTGGGCGGCGGTCGGTCCCGGTGGTTACGCGCGTGATCCGGTCGGGACGGGTCCGTTTCAAGTCGAACGATGGACCGCCGCACGGGTCGACCTGAAGGCTTATCGGCAATCGTGGCGCCCGCCTAAGCTCGACCGCTTGACGATCCGCGCCCTGCCGGAAATGACGGCGCGCGTTCAAGGATTGATTTCGGGCCAGATCGACGTTGCCCTGGCTTTGCGCGTCGAGGACAAAGACGTGATCGAAGCCGCCGGTCATCGATTTCAAGCCGATCCCGGAACTGGCGTTTTCGTGATTGCCTTGAACGCCGAGCGTGACGAGCGTCTGCGCGACGTTCGTGTACGTGAAGCGCTCAACCTGGCGGTCGATCGTGAGCGCATTTCTCAAGTGATGTTGGGTGGGTTGGTGCATCCGGCCAGCCAATTCACGCCGCCGAACGCCAACGGCTACGATCCGATGCTGAAACCCTATCCTTACGACCCCGACCGTGCCCGGGCGATGTTGACCGAAGCGGGATACCCGGATGGTTTTTCCTTCGTGTTCGAGGGGGTGATGGGCGGTGCGGTCTCGGACTCCGCGTTATTTCAACAAATCGCGTCGGACCTCGCCAAGGTTGGGGTGACGATGGAGATCCGTCCGATCATGCTCAGCCAGTTGAGCGCCAATATGCATAGCCCGAGCGGGTGGACCGGTTCGGCGTTCGGGGTCGATTACGGCACGGCGCCGTCGCTCGACAGTCTGCGTGCATTGAAACAACACTCGTGCCTGCACATTTACAAATGGTTTTGCGATGCCGAGGGATTCCCGGTGCTGGAAGCCGCACTGGCCGCTCATACGGAAGACGAGCGCGTTTCGTTAACCAAACAAGTCTTCCGCCGCTATTACGATCTCTACCCCGCCATATTGTTGTGGGACATCGTCTATTTCGAAGGTGTCCGTAAAGAGGTGGGCGACGTTCCCGCCGTGGGGTCGTGGATCGTGTACGACCAAATCGAAAAGAAGCAGTAGACTCATACCCGCAAGGCTTGGCGGAATTGAGTTTCGAATAATCCCATGAACGGCGCGCCCTCAACCGACGGCTATTTCACCGACCTGCCGTATCTCGCGCACTATATCCGCGAGCTCAATCCGCACGTCATTCGCGCCGCTTTGAATTTCAATAGCGTGCCGGCGCCCGATACCTACAAATCCTTCAGCTACATGGAACTTGGATTCGGCGCCGGGTTATCGCTGGTGGTCAACGCAGCTGCCAATCCCCACGCGGATTTCTATGGCGTGGACCTGATGCAGAAGCACGTGGACGACGTGCGGGACGTTGCACGCGCGGCCGGCATCGAGAATTTACGCGCCGACGCCATCGGCTTCGCACAATTGGACGACCAGGACTATCCGGATTTCGATTTCATCGTTCTTCACGGGGTCTGGTCGTGGATCAATGAGCAGAATCGCCAGCGAATTCTCGGGTTCATCGCGCGCAAACTGAAATCGACCGGCGTTGTTTACGTGAGTTACAACGTCATGACGGGCTGGGCAGCGCTATTGCCGTTTCGCCATCTGCTGAAAATAAAGCATGACCGCGCCGCAGGATCTGCAGATCAGCGTATCCGTGACGCGCTTCAACAAGCCGCCGAACTGGAAAAGGCCGGCGCAAAATACTTCAAGGGAAATCCGGCCGCGTCGGAAAAACTCAAGAACAGTTTGACGATGGCTCCCGCGTACTTGGCCCACGAGTATCTCAATGCCGATTGGGCCCCGTTTGCGTTCGAATCCGTAGCGGCCGACATGGGTGACCTTGGTTTGGCCTTCGGCGGATCCGCGGAATCCGTATTCAATATCGCCCCGTTCAATTTTACCGCCGCCGGTCAAAAATTGATCGCGCAGGCGAACGATTTGATTGAGGCGGAAACGCTCAAGGACGTGTTGCTGAATCAGAGATTCCGCCGCGACGTGTATGTCGCAACCGGAAAGTATTCAACACGAAACGCCATGTTGGCCGATCTGAAAACGACGCTTTTCGCGGGCCTCGTCACACCGGAGTTATATCCTCAGGTATCCCTTCAGACGGCATTGGGAATCTTCAAGGGAAAAATGCCGAGTCACCGGGCATTGATCGATACCCTTGCCGAGAAGCCGGACGCGCTTGAGAACCTGCTCACGCATCCCGCGCTCGCCTCGTTCACGATCGAAGATGTCGCGGGCTCATTGGCCTTTCTCCTGGCGGCACGTGCGGTTGGAACCGCGTTGCCGCCCGATCTGCAAGAACGCGCCCGTCCTGCTTGCGACCGATTGAACGCGTGGTTGTTGTCGAACGCAAACGATGGGGCTGTGTCCCCCGTTCTTGCTTCCCCCGTGCTTGGCGGTGGTTTCGAATTGCCGCTTCAGGACTTTCTCATCATGGCCAATCGCGGCCCGACCGCGGCCGAACGCGCTTTCGAAGGCTTGAAGGCGAGGGGACAATCGTTTCTGGGGGGCGACGGCCAGTCTTTGTCGGATAGCGTGGCGGTCGAGAATCTGAAGCGGCGGGCGGAGCAATTCGCAAAGGAGCCCGGTTCGATTCTCAAAGCACTCGGGTTGGCGCGTGACGTGGACGTGTTGAAAGCGCAAGGACAGTAGGCCGCATATTGACTGCCAACGACCAGCCATCCGCACAGACCGACGGTTATGTCACCGGAATAGAGTACGTCCCCCGTTACTATCGGGAACTCAATCCGCACGTCATGCACTTGATACTCCTGGCGAACGGGTGGGACGTGTCGAATCCGTCCGGCCCGTTCACCTACAGGGGGCTTGGGTTCGGCCGCGGACTGTCTCTCGCCATCAATGCCGCTTCGAATCCGCACGGCCGCTTCTATGGCGTCGATTTCATTCCCGAGCATGTGGCACAAGTTTCCGAATGGTCGCGGGCTGCCAATCTTGACAACCTCGATGTCCGTCCGGTGCCGTTCTGTCGGCTCGAAAGTCAGTCCTATCCGAAGTTCGATTATATCGCCG
>JAGREB010000268.1 GCA_020446775.1 Paracoccaceae bacterium | reverse complement strand
GCGCTCGGGCGTGCCGGCGTCGTTCAACACATCGTCACGCGGCCGGCTGCGGATCGGGTCGCGCGCCTGACGGCGGCGGGTCTTGCCGTCACGCCTGCCCGCTTCGGGGGGTGGTGGGACTGGCCGACCCGCCGGCGAATTGCTCGCACGGTTGAGTCGTTTCGGCCCGAGGTCGTGCTCGCATGGATGAATCGCGCCGCGTCGGCCATGCCCGACGGACCGTTCGCCAAAGTGGCGCGTCTCGGCGGCTACTATAATCTCAAGTACTACCAGCGCTGCGACGGCCTGATATGCAACACACGCGCGATTTGCGACCACGTCATCGCTCACGGCCGCGATCCGTCCCGCGTCATCTACATCCCGAACTTCTCGCCGGTTGGGTCTGAACTAGCGGTCGCTCGCGCGTCGCTCGCCACGCCGCCGTCTGCCCGAGTCCTCTTGATTCTGGCGCGACTCGAAACGTCGAAAGGCATCGATCTTGCCATCCGCGCGCTCGCGAAAATACCTGACGCGATGCTGTGGATCGCCGGCGAAGGCAGCCTGCGGCGCGAACTCGAAACGGTCGCGGTTCAATCCGGCGTCGCTGCCCGTGTCAGGTTTCTTGGTTGGCGCGCCGACCGCACGGCGCTGTTGCGCGCCGCCGATATCGTTCTGGTCCCCTCGCGGTCCGAGCCGTTCGGAAACGTTGTGGTCAACGCCTGGGCTCATCAAAAGCCTTTAATCGCCGCACGTGCCGACGGACCGTCGGCTCTGATTCGCGATGGGGCCGACGGGTTATTGGTTCCGACGAACGACGCCGAAGCGCTCGCGGCGGCGATTTCCCAATTGCTGGCCGATCCGGGCAAAATGGCGCAATTGGCGGCGGCGGGGCTGAGCCGCGCGCAGTCGGAATTCTCCGAATCCGTCGTTGTGACCCAATATATCGACACGCTCAACGCGCTGGCCCACAACGCGTTCGCCGATACGGAAATCCGGCCACCAGGAGATTTACCCGCCAACGGCGGCGGGGCATAGTTGATCTCATGAATCAAAGTTCTTCCGAGCCGGACTCCGCCGCCGCGGCAAATACCGGCCCCGCCGAAATCAAGGATCATCTCGCGCTGATCGCCGAGATGACGCGCGAATTCACCGCGACGCACACGCTCGATTCCGTTTCGATGAAGGCGCTGGAAAGAATTACCGCCTTCGTCGGCGCGGAAGCTTCATCGATGTTTCTGCTCGACGCCGATTCCGGCGAGTTGGTGTGCAACGCTTGCTTCGGCCCGGTGAACATCACCGGCCTGCGTCTACCGCCCGGGACGGGAATTGTCGGGCGCGCCGTTCAGCAGGTTCAGGGCCAGATTATCCGCGATGTCAGGAAAGATTCCGATTTCGGCGCGTTGGTCGACGCCAAGACCGGCTTTTCGACGCGCTCGATCTTGGTCGCGCCCATGGCGCTTGGTTCCGAATCGCTCGGCGCCATCGAAATCATCAACAAAACCGGCGGCGACGGACTGTTCACCCGCAACGATTTGATGCTGCTCGAGACATTGACGCGCGCGGCGGGGCTGGCCGTGCACAACATCCGGCTTGCCGAGCGGATCGTCGAGCGCGAACGCGAACGGCACGAACTCGAATTGGCCGCCGAAATCCAACGCGACCTGCTGCCGGCGGCTACGTCCCATGACTTTCCGGTGCACGGGATCAATATCCCGGCGCGCGCAGTGTCGGGCGATTTTTACGATATTATCCCGCTGGCCGACGGGCGCATCTGGTTCAGTGTCGGCGACGTTTCGGGCAAAGGCATGAACGCCGCGCTCTTAATGGCGAAAACCACCAGCCTGTTCCGTTGCCTGGCGAAAAGCGCAGAGCATCCCGGTCAATTGATGGGCGTGATCAACAGCGAGCTGTGCGAAACCAATTCCCACGGCATGTTCGTCACCATGGTTGGCGGTTTCTTCGATCCCGCGACCGGGAAAATGCGGCTGTGCAACGCCGGTCACGAACCCCCTCTCGTATTCGATTGGGCCAAACAGTCGTTTCTGCCGCTGCCGGCCGACACGCCGCCGCTCGGCATTGCGCCCGACATCATGGGCCACGACGGATTTCCAAATATCGAGATCAATCTGCGGGCCAGCTCGCTTTACATTTTTACCGACGGGTTGACCGAGGCGACGACGTTCGGCGGCGGCATGCTCGGTATCGACGGTGCGCGGGCGCTGATTCGCGAACACGCGGAAGAATCGGCGGACCTGCGGTTGAAAAGCATTACCGGCGCCGTGCGCGTACCGGGTAAATCCCTCCACGACGACCTGACATTGTTGATTGTCGAAGATAGCGGCGAACCGGCGCCCGCGCCGGTCGAAGTGGCCCCGGGAGAAGATGACGTTCACGAAGGTGTCATAGCCCGGATTCGGGTTCCGGCGACGCCCGACCGGCTGAAGCTGATCCGGGCCTCTGCCGAACAGGCGGCTGTATTTTGCGGCGCCGACAAGGCTTGGACACTCGATTTGGTCATGGCGGTGGACGAGTCATGTCAAAACATCATCCGGCATGCCTACAAAGGGGTCCCGGAACCCGGCGATATCGTGATCGATTTTGTCCGTGAGGGCGATTCGCTTGCGGTTTTGCTGATGGATTTCGCCGAACCGGTCGATCCCGAGAAGATCAAGTCACGCGACCTCAACGACGTGCAGCCCGGCGGTTTGGGTGTGCATTTGATCAAGTCGGTGACCGACGACGCCCGATTCATGCCGCCGCCCGCCGGAGTCGGTAATTTATTTAAATTGACCAAACGGTTGCCTGCCAAGGTAAACTAGCTGAGGGGAGAGTTACGGGTATGTCTTTCGAAGTTCGCCAGCAGGACGGAGTGGCCGTGGTCGGTTTGACCGGGGACGTCGATTTGCAGACGTCGCCGACGGTACGCCAAAAATTACTCGAATGCCTCGACAAGCATCCCAAGCTTGTCGTCGACATGAGCAACGTCGCCTACATCGATTCATCCGGCGTCGCGAGCTTGGTCGAAGCATTCCAGGTGTCGCGCAAGAAAGGCAGCGATTTTTCGCTCGCGGCCGTGTCGCCTGCGGCCATGCGCGTGCTCAGCCTCGCGCGGCTCGATAAGGTCTTCAATATCCACGCCGATGTGAATTCAGCGGTCGCCGCGAAAGGGTAACCCGTGGCGTCGCGCGTTTCCGATCACCTCGAACGCCTAGGCCGAGCGTCAGCCGACGCCGTGGCCGAATTTGGCTTGGGCGCGGTGTTGTTCGGGCAAAGCTTGTTTTGGATGATTCTCGGCCGCCGCCGCGCGCAACCGGTTCGCCTCGAAGCGACGTTCGCCCGGTGCATGGAAGTGGGCATACAGGCCATTCCCATCGTTACCATGATGTCGATCACCATCGGCATGATGCTCGCCATCCAGGGAATTTACACACTTCGCGTGTTCGGCGCCGAGGATCAGGTGGTGATCGGCGTCGGTTTCTCGGTCGTGCGCGAATTCGGTCCCTTGATCACGGGCATTCTGGTCGCCGGCCGCACCGGCTCGTCGCTGGCGGCGCGCATAGGCACCATGCGCATCAACCAAGAACTCGATGCGCTTCAAGTGATGGGCATCAACCCGGTCCGGTTCATCGTTGCGCCCGCGCTGATCGCCATGGCGATCATGGTGCCGGTGCTGACGTTCTGGTCGGACATCGTCATGCTGGCCGGTGCGGGATGGTACATCTCGGTCGACCTCGGCATGAGTTGGGGCGCCTACATCGACCGCTTGCGCGAAATCGTCAAAGTGGAGGATGTCACTCACGGATTGTGGAAAAGCGTGTTGTTCTCGGCGTTGATTACGCTGGTCGGCGTCATCAACGGCGCGTTGGTTCAAGGCGGCGCCGAGGGTGTCGGTAAAATGACGACCCGTTCGGTGGTGCTGGCGATCAGCGCCATCATCGTGACCGACATGATCTTCGCATTCATCACGACGCGGTCATGAGGGTAGCGCCATGACCGCAGAAGCCGCCGTCGTTAGGGCCGAGCCAGAACTGGTTGCAAATCCGCCGGTGATCGAGGTCGTCGATCTCATTACTCACTATGGCCCGCGCGAAATCCTCCACAAGATCAGCCTCAGCGTCCGCCAGGGCGAGATCATGGTCATCATGGGCGGTTCGGGCTCGGGCAAGAGTACGCTGTTGAATTCGCTGCTCGGTTTGATTCGCCCGACGTCGGGCCAAATCCGCATCCTGGGCCAGGACCTCAATGCCATCCCCGATGTCGAGCGCACCAGATTGCGCCAAAAGACCGGCGTCGCGTTCCAGGGCGGCGCACTGTTCAGTTCGCTCAATGTGCTCGAAAACATCATGCTGCCGCTGCGCGAGCACACGCGGCTCGATCAGCACACGATGCGGATCATGGCGCGGCTGAAGATGCAGGTCGTCAATCTGGCCGGATTCGAGGCCTTGATGCCCTCGGAGTTGTCCGGCGGCATGATCAAGCGTGCGGCGCTTGCGCGTGCGATCGTCATGGATCCGCGTATCCTGTTTTGCGACGAGCCCTCGGCCGGGCTCGATCCGGTGGTGTCGTCGGCGATCGACGATTTGATTCTGAGCCTGCGCGAAGCCATGGGCATGTCGATCGTGGTCGTCACGCACGAGCTTGAAAGCGCGTTCAAGATCGCCGACCGGATTTGCGTACTCGACAAAGGCAACATTCTGATCGTCGGCACGGTGGACGAGGTGAAGAACTCGCCCAATCAGCGTATCCAAAATTTGTTGAATCGGCGCACGGAAGAAGAAACATTGGATCCCGACGAATACTTGCGCCGTTTGACGGCGGCGAACGATTAGGGGGCGGCCGCCGCAAGGGGCAAGCAGGGGACAGGTATGCAGGACAGTCGCATCAATTATGTCGTGGTCGGCACGTTCGTGCTGGCGATGCTCGTGGCCTTCGTCATCGTCATCTCGACGTTGGCCGGCAGGTCGGGCGCGACCGACGACTACTTTACGATCTACGACAACGTCGGCGGGCTCAAGTTCGGCACGCTGGTAATGTACGAAGGCTACCAAGTCGGCCAGGTCGAAAGCATCGAGCCGCTGACGGAAGGGGCGTCCAGCATCAAGTTCCGCGTCAATCTGTCGGTGACCGAAGGCTGGCGGATTCCCGACGATAGTGTTGCACGCGCCACGGTGTCGGGCCTGCTCTCGGCCATGACCATCGATATCGACGAGGGTGAGAGCAACACGTTCCTCAAGCCGGGGTCGGAAATTCAAGGCGTGTCGGCGACCAACTTCTTTGCCGCCCTGTCCGAGATCGGCGCTGAGTTCGGCGAATTGAGCTCGGATTCGATCCGCCCGCTGCTCGCCAATATCAACGCCTATGTCAAGAACGTCGATCAAATGACGATGGAGCACGTTCCCGACATTCTCGCCAATTTGGAGAAGCTGTCGGCCGATCTGGGTAAGGATGTGCCCGAGATTACCGGCAGCCTGCGGCGGACCAGCAACCTGATCGAAACCGATATCCTGAAGCCCGAGAACCGCGCGAACATCGACGCGATCATCTCGAACTTCGAGACCACTTCGAGCAACGTCGTAGCGTTGTCGCAAGATCTCGGCGAAACGCGCCAGCTCCTGGTGGAATCGATGCGGACCGTCAATAAGCTGGTCGAAGACAACGCCGGCAACGTCGATGAGTCGGTGCGCAGCCTGCGCTACACGCTCGATACCATCTCGCGCTACGTCGACGATATCGCCGCCAATGCCGCGGCGACCACCCGCAACATGGCCGAATTCTCTCGCGCCATTCGCGAAAACCCGGGCTTACTGGTGAGCGGATCGCCGCAGCCCGATAAAGCCACAGCCGATCAATGACGGGGACCGTGATGAACAATATTTCCCGACGTTCCCTGGTCTTGAGTTCCGTCGCGCTCGCGGCATGCTCGGCCGATCCCGTGCCGATCGACAACTATTACCGCATCGAGGCTGCCGGCACGGTGCCGTCGCGGCCGGGCGGCCCGCTCGATGCCGTCGCCGAGGTGGTGCCGTTGCGCGGTGAGGGCATCATCAACGCCCGCGCGATCCTCTATCGCGTGTCGGGCGCGCAGCTTCGGCAATACACTTATCATTTCTGGACCGATCCGCCCGGCGCGATGCTCCAGCGCGCGCTGATCGATGCGTTACGGAAAGCGAACGCCTTCCGGACCGTCGCCGCGCCCGAGATGCGGCTGAACCGGGACTATGAAGTTCTCGGGACGTTGCGCAAATTCGAGCAAGACCTCGAAGGTTCGCCGGAAGTCGACGTCGAAATCGAATTCGGTGTGCGGAAGCTGGGCAGCGGTCAAACCACCTTGCTCAAGACCTACACCGCCGAGGAACGCTGCCGGGATCGGAGCGTCGCAACCGCCGTGAAGGTGTTTTCGACCGCCTTCAACCGGATTGTCGCGGAATTTGTCGGCGATCTTGGCCAGTTGAGCTGACCCGTGCCTGCAGCCTCGGCATAAAGTGCCGGTAATGCGCTGAGATTGTTGCGGTTCCTCAAGTTGCGATTGGCGGCCTGCGCGCTTAGTATCCGCGCCCTTAACCGTCCGTGGGCGCTAACGCCGCGGGCCTCGCGACCGGATCAGCCGTGAAGTATGTCAGTACCCGTGGCCGGGCCCCCGCGCTCGGATTCGACGACGTTTTGTTGAGCGGCCTTGCCGCCGACGGTGGCCTTTTCGTGCCCGACGCGTGGCCGGCCATCGATCCCAAGAAATGGCAGGCCCTTGCGGGGCTCGATTATGCGGCCCTTGCCGCCGAGATCATGGCGCCGTTCGTGGTGGGGTCGAGCGCGGCCGCCGCGCTGCCGAAAATCACGGCCGAGGCCTACGGCAAATTTCGCCATCCCGCCGTCGCGCCGCTGATCCAGCTTGGACCCAACCGCTGGCTGATGGAGCTATTCCACGGCCCGACCTACGCCTTCAAGGATTACGCGCTGCAAATCGTCGGCCGGTTGTTCGATCACGTCCTTAAAGCGCGCGGCGCGCGCGTGACCATCGTCGGGGCGACCTCGGGCGACACCGGTTCGGCGGCGATTGAATCCGTCAAGGGCAGCCAAGCCGCCGATATTTTCATTCTCCACCCGGCCGGGCGCGTCTCCGACGTTCAACGTCGCCAGATGACGACGGTCGACGCCGCCAACGTGCACAACATTGCCGTCGAAGGGACTTTCGACGATTGCCAGAATCTTGTGAAGGCGATGTTTGCCGACGAACGCTTGCGCACCGAACTCAACCTGTCTGCCGTGAACTCGATCAACTGGGCACGGATCATGGCCCAAGTCGTCTACTACGTCTGGGCCGGGCTGGCGTTGGGCGCGCCGCATCGCAAAGTCGCGTTTTCGGTGCCGACCGGCAATTTCGGTAACGTCTTCGCCGGTTACGTCGCGGCCAAGATGGGTTTGCCGGTCGCCAAGTTCATCGTCGGCTCGAACCGTAACGATATCCTGACGCGCTATTTCGAAACCGGTGCGATGACCGCCGAAGGCGTGGTGCCGACCTTGAGCCCGTCCATGGACATCCAGATTTCGTCGAATTTCGAGCGCCTGCTGTACGAGGCGTCCGAGCGAGACGCCGGGGCTGTTCGCGGATATATGGCAAGTCTCAAACAATCGTCAGGATTTCGCATTGAAGAGCCGGCACTGAACGCCATCCGGGCGGAGTTCGACGCTGGCAAGTCGACGATTGAAGAGACGGCGAAAACCATCGCCAACACGCTGAAAGCAAGCGGCTATCTTCTCGACCCGCACACTGCCACGGCAGTGCATGTCGCTGAATCCGCTAAGAATTCCGCGCCGACGATTATTCTCGGCACAGCGCATCCCGCAAAATTTCCCGATGCCGTTCACGCCGCGAGCGGCATCACGCCAAAACTGCCGGAGTGGCTGGCGGACTTGATGGAACGTCGCGAAAAGTTCACAGTGTTGCCCTCCGACCTTAAACAGGTTGAGGAACACATCAGCCGCCTGTCACGTGCGGCGATCTAGGGAGAAGTCCTACATGGGTGTTGAGGTAAGCCGTCTGTCCAACGGCCTGACAGTCGCCACCGAAACCCTTCCAAGCATAGAGTCCGTTGCCCTGGGTGTCTGGGTCAAGTCGGGCGCCCGCAACGAAAGGGACGACGAACACGGCATTGCTCACCTGCTGGAGCACATGGCCTTCAAGGGCACATCCAGCCGCAGTGCCTTTGACATCGCA
>JAGREB010000267.1 GCA_020446775.1 Paracoccaceae bacterium | reverse complement strand
TCGATCTCGAGGACGCGGTCGCGCCCGACGCGAAAGCCGGCGCCCGCGACGCCGCTGTCGCTGCGGCGAAATCGGGCGCTTACGGCAAGCGCGAAGTCCTGATCCGCGTCAACAGCCGCGAGACGCCGTGGTGCCGGGACGACGTCGTCGCGGCCGGTGCATCGGGCGCCGATGGGATCGTCCTGCCGAAGGTCAACACACCCGCCGACGTCCAGCAGGTCGCCGACTGGCTGTCGGGCTCCGGCGCGCCGAAAGATTTGGCGGTCTGGGCGATGATGGAAACGCCACTCGGCATTCTCAATGTGCGCGATATCGCGCAATCGTCGGTGCGCCTTGCGGGCTTGTGCATCGGCACCGCCGATCTGGCCAAGGATTTGCACTGTCACCATCCCGCCGACCGTGGGCCGATGATGACCGCGATTCAGATCTGCATCCTGACGGCGCGCGCTTATGGTCTTTATGTTCTGGACGGCGTGCATGTGGATTTGAGCGACGACGCCGGCTACGCCATGGCGTGCATGCAAAGCCATGCGCTCGGGTTCGACGGCAAGACGTTGATTCATCCCAAGCAGATCGCCGAGGTGAACGCCGTGTTCGCGCCCAATGACCACGCCGTCGCGCACGCGCGCAAGGTCGTCGCCGCCCACGCCGAAGCGCGCAAGAAAGGCCAGGGCGTCACCACGCTCGACGGCAAGCTTGTCGAGGTTTTGCACGTGCAGGAGGCCGAACGCCTGCTCGCCTACGCGGAAGCCATCGCCCAGCTCGAAGCGCAAAACAACGCATGAGCCTGGTTCTTTCCGTTCTCGACCAGTCGCCGGTCCGGTCCGGCGGCGACGCGCTCGACGCCATCAACGATACGCTCGAACTGGCGCGCATTACCGAGCGGCTCGGGTATCACCGCTATTGGCTGGCCGAACATCACGGCACCGACGGCCTCGCGGGATGCGCGCCCGAAATCATGATTGCGCGCGTCGCCGCCGCCACGTCGAAGATGCGCATCGGATCGGGCGGCGTCATGCTCAGTCACTACAGCCCGCTCAAGGTCGCTGAGAACTTCGCCCTGCTCGCAACCATGTACCCCGACCGTATCGATCTGGGCCTGGGCCGCGCGCCCGGCGGCGATCACATGACCACTATCGCCATGCAATACGGCTCCGAGATCGGCGTCGAATACTATCCGACCAAGGTGCTCGATCTGAAAGCCTTCGTCACCGGCTCGCGGCCGGCCAACGAGGCGTTGGCGAAAGTCAAAGTCACGCCGCGGCCGCCGGTGCCGCCCCAGATGTGGCTGCTCGGGTCGTCGGCGGAAAGCGCCAAACTGGCGGCGACGTTCGGTCTGCCATTTTCCTTCGCGCATTTCATCAATCCCCACGGCGCGCGCCAGGTCATCGCGGACTATAAGAACGACTTTCAGCCGTCCGACATTCTGAAAGAACCCCAGGCCAGCATGTGCGTCGGTGCGGTGTGCGCCGAAACCCAAGAGGCCGCCGACCGGCTCGCGCTCAGCCGCGGCTTGTGGCGGGTGATGCTCGAAAAGGGGGCGCTCGGCCCCTATCCGACGCCGGAAGAGGCCGAGGCGTACCCGTATACGCCGCTTGAAAAACGCATCGCGGAGCGGTCCAAATCGACCGCGATCATCGGCAACCCCGAAACCGTGCGCCGCGGTATCGAACATACGGCTAAGGAACACGGTGTGAACGAGATGATGATCGTGACGATTTGTCACGATTTTGCCGCCCGGGCGAAATCCTACGAACTAATCGCGGATGAATTTGGATTGAAACGCCGCGCGGCCGCTTAAAACCAATTCAGGAAAAGGAATTTGCGAACATGGCTGTCAGTCAAATGGTGCGTGCGGCGCTAATGGTTTCGGATCTCGAAAAAAGCCGCGAATTTTATGAAACCGTGTTCGGCCTCACGGACGTCTACACCGAAGGCGAGGCCAAGGGCGGCAACATGAACGCGCTGATCGGCATGCCCGGCACCGTCACCACGCGCGTGTGCATCCTGAAATCGCCACGTAATCCTGAATACGGGATGGTCGGCTTGTTCGAAGTCAAGAACCCGGCGCCGCCGAAGATCAGCCGGAACGACAGCGGCTCGAACATCGGCGAGGTCTGCATGGTGTTCTACTGCGACAACCTCGACCCGGTGTACGCCGAAGCACAGAAGCGCGGTCTGACGGTGCTCGCGCCGCCGGTGGCCTTGCGCGTGCGCGGTCATGTCAAACAGCGCGAGATGACCATGCGCGGGCCCGACGGTGAAAAGATCAACCTGATCGAATGGGACCTTGCCAAAGCCGACGCCGGCGACCGTCCGGAAAAATGGCCGGGCGTGCCGGAGAAGTAGCTTCGCCTAAAATCATTCTTCCCCCGTCATCGCCCGATTCAGTCGGGCGATCCATGGTTCGGTTTACACGATTCAAATCGTCTGCACGATGGATTGCCGGGACAAGCCCGGCAATGACAGCGGAGGTTCGGGACCTCCGCGCAAGCCCCAAAAAAATATGTCACCCTCGGACTTGATCGGAGGGTCCATGGACAAGAAATCAGACTGTGTATTTACATGGGTCCTCGGGCCGAGCCCGAGGACGACGATAATAAAGCCAACAATACAATGTTCTGCGTTGATTAAGGCACGGCCGGTGCGTCGGGCTCGTTCGAGGTGTCGGCCTCGAGCGCCTCGGCCTGCTCGCGCAGGGTGAAGAAAACCCGGTCGAGATAGGCTTTTTTCTCGTCATCGATGGCGGCGCGCTGGTCGGGCGTGAATTCGTGGTCTTCGATCTCGTCGCCGAGCACGATGCCTTTCTTTTCGGCGACGCATTCGACGGTGGCGAGGCGCTCCTTCACCACCCAAAGTTCCTGCGCCAGCATCATGCAGATCGACACCAGCTCGTCGACGCCCTGCGCGTCGAAGAACTTGGACTGTTTCCCTTTGACCGAATAACGCAGCTTGGTCTTCGGTTTGGTTGCCTTGACGACCCGCATCGAACGAAATTCCCTTCGGCGCCGAACTAATGTTTCCAGCAACCGAACGTGAACCACTTCACGCCGTCGCCGAACCGGCCCACGTTGCTGTCGCTTTGCGCCTTGTCCTCGTCGGCGGCTTTCTTCAGCGCGTCGGTGCCGTAGAAATTCAGGCTGGGGGCGATGTAGTAGAAGAAATCCTTCTTATCGAAGCCCGCCCGCGCGCATTCGTCGGACGGGTCCATGTCGCGGAACGGCTTGTAGAACGGCTCTTTGTTGTAATAGGCGTCCCAATCCAAATAGAAACCGTCATAGGGCGTCATGATGTTGTTTGGCGGCAACTCATAGTGAATCATCACGCCGCCCGGTTTCAGCATCCGGTGTGCTTCCTTGAGGATGTTGCGGATGTTCTTGCCCGGGACTTCATGCAGGAACATGCACGAATAGATGATGTCGAAACTCTCGTCTTCGAAGCCCGCATGCTCGGCGTCCTTCTGCGCGAAATGCGCGGTCACGCCGTAGCTTTGCGCGCGGGCGTGCGCATAGCGCACCATCGGCGCGCCGACGTCGATGCCGATCACTTCGGCCTCGGGGTAGCGGTCCTTCCACGGCAGGGTCGAATGACCGGCGGTGCAACCCATGTCGAGGATGCGCGTCGGCTTGAAGTCGGGATTGCGCATCTGGAAGTAGGTCGACACCGACTGCGTGATGTCGTCCATGCGCGAACCCAATAATCCCATCGCGAACACCGACAGGCCGTTTTCATAGATCGCGCCTTGGCTGATGTCGCCGGCCACGCGTTCTTCGTGGTAGTTGCCGGGCATCAGGTGCACGTCGAGTTCGGATACATAACGCGGCACGTCGAATTTGGGGTCGACGGTCAGCGTGCCTTGGGCGTTCTCGGTCGACTGACTCAGCACTTGCGCGCGGCGGTTCAAGTCCTCGATTTCCCGTTCGACGCCGGGAATAACGCTGCGCCATACCGCTTCCTGAGTGTTGCAGCGCAGGTTCGAGTAATACTTGAACAGCGTTTCGTCCTTCATCGCCTTGTGAACTTCGGGACCGTCCTTGGGCTTGCGCTTGTTGGCCTTCACAAACGCGGGCTCGACCTTGTTGTCGTAAACGGTGCGCAGATGGGCGGCGAGGCCGTTGAGGACATAATTGCGCATGCCGGAGACGAAATTCTGCCGCGCGCGTTCGTCGCGGGTATGGTCCACCTTGAGATCGTGAGTGACGTTCTCGGTCATGCCGGGTCTCCGCTGATCGGTTCAATACCGCAAATTATCGGGTGTGAGCGACCGGCTGTCCACAGCCGGCCCCTTATGTCTTTGGCGGACACATCGCCCCCGGCGGCCACATCGTCCCTGGCGGATACATTGAAAATGATTGGGAGAGCGGCCTGCCGGAATTTGTCAGCGTGCAAAGCGGGTCAGGGCGCGTCCGCACTGCGGTCCAGCCGAGTCAATTCGTAGACCCGGTCGGCCGGATACCACGCGAATTTAACCATGATCGCATCAGGGCCAGTGACGTAAATGTCGACCGCGTCGTTGATCCGGTAGTGGCTGGTGGGGAACGTCCCGGCCGGTGTGGTCACGTCCTCATCGCCGACTTTGCGCAAGGTTTGGGTATAGAGGTGTCCGAGGATCGCCTGAGGGCCGTCGGCGCCGCCCGGCATGTCGTACACGGTGATGGTTTGATCGCCGCCGGCCGCCGCATCGTAGTACCACATGTGCCAGGCATCGGTGGAAAGCGGGTGCGGGATGAATGAAAAGTGATCCGGCACCGCGACCTCATGGGTCAGCACGCCGTTGGGCGTGTTGGCGACGGCGCTTAACTGATTTCCGCGCACGCTGAACAGGCCCGAGCCGCGCCACTTGCCGCCGGTCCAATATTGCAAATAGGCCTCGATCGGCCGGAAGCCGGCGTCGACGCGCAGGATGACGTGGCGCTGAATGCCGGGCGAACCGTACTCGTTGCGCGCCTGCATGGTGCGCGTGCCGTCCGGGTGCACCGTCAGGTGCCATTGCTCGGTGCCGAGCACCGCGCCGGTACTGAGGACGCGGTAGGTTACGGTCCCGTCGGCCCAGCGGCTGATGTTGGCGTTGTTGCCGCCGATCACCGGGTTCGGCTCGGTCTGGGCGGCCGCGCTCTGCGCGGTCATCGCGACGGCTTGCGCGAATACCGCGGCGGCAATGAGGCCGGCGATCCGCATGGGCTTACCGGGCTTCGGAATTGTCGCCCGAGGCGAACTCGACCAGTTCGTAATCGATGCCTCTGCTTTTCATGCTCATCTTGATCAAGATTCGGTCGGGCATCAGCACCCACGTATCGCTGGCGCCCGCGACCTTGTAATGCACCGTGTCAAAGGTTCCGGCACGGACGGTGATTTTTTCTTTACCCAGATTTTCGAATTGCTGCGGCACCAAGAGGCCGACCACGGGCCGCGACATGTCGCCGCCGGGATCCAACCCGTAGGTCATGCCCGATTTCTGCACGCCCTTGGCCTTGGGATCGTCGTACCATGTATGCCAGCCGTCGCCCGATACCGGATGGGTGCCAAGCGATAGCTTCTCCGGCACCTTCACCGTTTGCGTGAATGTGCCGAGCGGTCCATGGCTTTCCATATCGACCGTGTCGCCATTGACCGTGATGAGGGTTGTTCCTTTGAAACCGCCGGGGCTCCAGTAGCTTGTGAAAGCCTCGAGCGGGCGGAAATTCGCCGCCGCGCGCAGAACAACGGTGTACTGCAAATTCCGCGCGAAAAGATCGTGCCACATGATCAGCGTGCGCGAGCCGTC
>JAGREB010000023.1 GCA_020446775.1 Paracoccaceae bacterium | reverse complement strand
TGACCGCGTCGTCATCAGCTTCTTTTCGACCTGGATCGACGGTGCGCGCGGCCCGCAGCATTTCGGCAGCGACCTCGGCGGCGGCGCCGACGGAACATTGTGCGACATGGGTGTCTATCCCGCCGACGCGCTGGTCAAGTTACCGGAGTCCTGGTCGTTCGAAGACGGTGCGTGCCTGCCCTGCGCCGGGGTCACGGCATGGAACTGCGTCGTCGAAGCGGGACAGGCCAAAGTCGGCGAAACCGTGCTGGCGCTTGGGACCGGCGGCGTTTCAATTTTCGCCGTCCAGATTGCCAAAGCGATCGGCTGCCATTCTGTTATCACCTCATCGAGCGACGATAAGCTGGCGCGTGCCCAAACGATCGGCGCGACGGCGGGCGTCAACTACAAAACCACCGCCGATTGGCCGAAAGCGGTGATGGACGCCACCGGCGGCAAGGGCGCGAATGTCATTGTCGAAACGGCGGGCCCCGGCAACTTGGAAAAGTCATTCGCGTCGGCGGCATTCGGTGGCCGTATCAGCTTGGTTGGCGGATTTGAGCAGGCCAAAGCGCCCATCAATACGATTCCGATGATCGGCAAAGGCCTGACCCTGCGCGGTGTCGCGGTCGGCAGCCGCAAAATGATGGAAGATCTTTTGGCGACGTTGGTCAAAAGCAATCAGAAACCTGTGATCGACAAAACCATCGATTTCAAGGATGCGCCGTCCGCCTATACCTTAATGAAAAGCGGGCAACACGTCGGCAAGATCGTCATCAAGCACTGATTTGACGCCGAGGGTGATAGACACCCGCCGGTGCCCGGTCTAGGACTCCCCTGTCGATGGCGAGGGAGGCGGTTCGATGAAAACCTGGGAACTTGGTGACCAAAAAGGTATCGCTTCGTTGCGCATGGCGGAGCGCGCGGAGCCCAAACCTGGTCCCGGCCAGGCCGTCATCGCGGTCAAGGCGTGCTCGCTCAACCGGCGCGACATCGGCATCGCCGGTGGCACCTACGGGGCTGCCAAACCGGCAACGCGCATTCCGTTATCTGACGGCGCCGGTGACGTAGTTGCAATCGGGCCGGATGTAACCGGCGTAAAAGTCGGCGACCGCGTTACGGCGTCGCATTACACGACATGGCTCGATGGAACCTTCGATCCATCGGTGCGCAACGCCGATCTTGGTGTGTCCATCGACGGGTGGCTGACGGAGCGGGCGGTAATTCCTGCCGCGGCATTGGTTCCGATCCCCGACAAAATGTCCTACGCCGAAGCCGCCGCCTTACCCGTCGCTGCCGTCACAGCCTGGTCGGTGATCGAAGGTCTCGGCCGGATCAAATCCGGCGATATCGTGCTGACTCTCGGCACCGGGGGCGTTTCGATCTTCGCGCTTCAGATTGCCAAAATGAACGGCGCGCGCGCCGCAATTACGTCCTCAAGCGACGAAAAGCTCGCGCGTTGCAAAGATCTCGGCGCCGATATTGTCGTCAACTATAAGACGCGGCCCGATTGGGACAAAGCAATTCGAGATCAGACCGGCGGACGCGGCGTCGATATCGTGGTCGAGACCGGCGGCTTTGCCACATTGAGTCAGTCTCTTGCCGCCTGCGCGCCCAATGCCCGCGTCGGCATGATCGGCGCGCTGGCCGGGCGGCCGGAAGCGCCGCCTGCGCTCTTCCCGATGGTCGGCAACAACATCACGCTTAAGGGCATTACGTCGGGAACCCGGCGCATGTTCGTCGAACTCCTCAAGGCTATGGACGCCACCGACATGAAGCCTGTGATCGACAAGACGTTTGCGTTCGATGATGCCGTGAACGCCTACCAATACATGGTCGATAGCGATTTCATCGGTAAGATCGTGGTTTCAGTCGGTTGAGGCGGTTCATATGAAAGTCTGGGAAATCGGCGAACAGCAGGGATTGGGATCGCTGCGCGCGGCGACACGGCCCGAGCCGGAGACCACACGCGGCCATGCAATCATCAAAGTGCGCGCGAGCGCGCTGAATCACCGCGACCTGATGATCATTGCGAAACGTTACGGCGCAAATGTCAGGCCCGAAACGCGCGTGCCTTTGAGCGACGGGGCGGGCGAAGTCATTGCCATCGGCGAAGGAGTCACCGACGTGAAGATCGGCGACCGCGTAGTCGCGAATATGTTCGCCGATTGGACCGAAGGCGCCTGGGTTCCGGGCCTGTTCGGCGCCGACTACGGCAACACCATCGACGGTTGGGCCACCGAGCGCCTCTCCGCGCCGGCGCGCTCACTCGCGAAAATCCCGGATCACCTTAGCTGGGAAGAAGCCGCCACCATCGCCTCGGCCGGAGTGACCGCATGGAACATTCTCGAACCGTTCGGCCATCTGAAAGCCGGCGACACGGTTTTGGCGCTTGGAACCGGAGGTGTTTCAGTTTGGGGTCTTCAGTTGGCGAAGGCGGCCGGCGCACGCGTGATCATTACGTCCTCGTCCGACCAAAAGCTGGCAAAGGTGAAAGCGCTCGGCGCAGATATCGGCATCAATTACAAGACCACGCCGGATTGGGACAAAGCCGTGCTTGACGCGACGCACGGAGCGGGCGCCGATATCGTCCTTGAAACGGTCGGGACGGGAACCCTGACCCGTTCGATCAACGCCGCCGCGTTCAACGGACGGATCGGCATGGTTGGCGGTCTCGACGCTGGCCAACCTCAGTTATTCGGTCTGGTCGCCAAGAATGCCGTGTTGGGTGGTATTACGGTCGGCAACCGGCGCATGCTGGTCGACATGCTAAAAAGTGTCGGCGCGGCGAAGATCAAGCCGGCCGTCGACAAGGTTTTTGCGTTCGATGACATGCCGAAGGCCTATGCATACCTCGAAAGCGCCGCCCATATCGGCAAAGTCGTGGTCCGGCACGATTAAAGATGGCGATTGCGGCATGAACGCCGCCGCCATCTACCTCGCGACGCGATGCGAGACGTCGACGATGCGCGTGGCCAGCGTACGAATCCACAACTTGATGAAAGCGCTGGCATCGAGCATTTTTTTGTCGAGAACGAACCTGGGCAGCACCAGCAATTCGCAATCGTGTTTCGCGACAGCGGCCGCAGATCGCGCACCCTCGATCAACAACGCCATTTCCCCGAAAAATTGACCGGGCTTGACGCTCGTCAGCACGACGCTGGCACCGGCCGCGCTCTTGGAAACGATATCAACCTCGCCTTTTAAGACCGCGAATGCTTCTTCGGCCTCATCGCCCTTTTCGAATATCGTCTCGCCGCCGGTATATGCGCGCCGGACAAGAACGGTGCCAAGCATTTCGATCAATTCGGCTTGTGAGTCGTCGAATCCGGACACTTACCGCGCTCCCGCCGATTTCATTTCGCCGCTCGCTTTGAGATATCGACCAGACGATCGGACATATACGCGATCCAAAAGCGAATGAATGGATCGGCTTTACTTATCTCCCGCGCGAGCGCATCGCGATTGATCACGACGCATTTGCTTGCTTTTTCCGCCACGGCCATAGCCGTACGGTTGGAATTCGCGAGCAACGCCATTTCACCGAACATTTCGCCCGGTTTGATGGTCGTCAACGCGACGAGGACACCCTCGGCGTTGGGCCCCATGATCGCCACTTCGCCGTCAATCAAAACATAGGCAACGTCGGCCGGCTCATCCTTCAGGAAAATGACCGCCTTTTCGTCGAAATTCGCGGTTGGAAGCCCAGCGATGTCGAGTTTATCCGGCACGGCGATCAAGACACTTTCTGCGTCAGCATGACTATTCGCTTGGCCAGTGATTCGACCCAGCGGCGAATCAGCGGATCGATCGATTGCATTTTTTCCTCGAGATGGCTCTTGTGCACGATCGTCAGCTCACACGCGGTTTTGGCGACGGCTGTCGCACTGCGCGGCGCATTCATCATCAAGGCCATTTCGCCGAAGACCTGGCCTTTTTGCAGAGTGGTGAGAACTTTGAGTTCCCCGTACGCCCCCCGCGCGCAGATATCGACTTCTCCGCTTTGGATGATGAAGGCACGATCCGCTTCCGCGCCCTCGAAGAAAATCTTCTGGCCCGCCGGGATTGCCTTACGCAACAGGATTTGATTGGCACGCGCCGCCGCATCCGCGGCCGGCGCGCTTTTTGTTCTACTGGACAAGCCGGGCCTCCAAATCGCGTAGGCGGTCAGACATGAATTCAATCCAAAAGCGGATGAAAGGGTCGGTTTTCGCGAGCCGTTTTATCAACACCTCTTTTTCGAGAACGAGGCAGGTACAATCGGTGAGCGCAACGGTATCGGTATTGCGCGTCGAATTCTGAATCAATGCAATTTCGCCAAACATGTCTCCGCTACCAATCGTCATGGTTTGTTTCCGTTGGCCAGCGTTGTCGTTGATAAAAAACCCGACCGATCCCTTGATGATTAAATACGCGATGTCAGGTTGGTCGCCTTTTCGGAAAATGGTCCGGCCGGCGGGAAATTTCACCGTGCCCAGGCCATACGTTTCGAGATCTGAATTTTCAGTCATGCAGTCAATCTAGCGCGAAGCGCCGTGCCTCACGAACCAATTCAAAGTAACGATTTGTATCGAATACTATGCTTAATTGTTAGAATGAAACGCTTTTTCGGCCCGCAGCCGAATGATTCGCAGTAAATCGCGGCGGATCAACCCCGACCAGGGGCGAATGATAATCCAATAGATGGAAAACCATCTTTTAGTTGATACATCACCACAGAAAACACGCGTTTCGGTTTCGATGCGGCAAGCTTCGTCACCCACCTGCCGCACGCGGTATCCCCAAACCAATTTGAATCCGGGCCCTGAATGCGACGTAAATTGCTCCGGCGTCCACGACCGCCGGCCCACGCCCGCGACCAATCCACGTATGAGCAATTCGGGTGGAATGCGGACCAGAGGGATAAAATCCCGAACACTCATCGGCCGGGAGGAAACGTTGCGCAAAAATAGCCGTGCCGGAACGCGCCAAATCGCCATCAAAATTCGTGCGACCAAACTGTCGCTCAAATCGACCGCTTCCGTCGCCGCGAATACGGTTGCTGGGTCGGCTTCGATTACTGCGTGATGGCGCTCGACAAATTGAAAATCCGGCAAGACACGATCGAGGCCATGCAGATCGGCAACCGGAAGTTTTTTCATTTTGTGAGAACGCCGCCTCCGTCACCGGCCGCGATTGCCGAGTTCCTGGTTCGATATGACAGCCTCGACGTAGAGGGTGCCGGACTTCTGAAACCGCAGCGACAAGGGAAGTGTTTTTCCAGCTTCCAATCTCTGCGTCAGCTCATAAAGATGAATATATGTCCGCCCGGGCTCCAGCTTGACGACACGCGCCGCTCCGATTTTCACACTCTCGACCTCGCGCGGCTTCATCGAAAATCCCCAGCCACCGACTTTCTCGAGTTTCGCCGAACCGGCGACAGGTGAAGACACGCCCACCAACCGATCGCTTTCCCCGCCAACGTTCATCATGGTGACGTAAGCCGTCGTTTCCGACCGCGTCAGGGCGACACGGGCCCAGGCGTCGACGATCTGGACGCGCGCTCTGTCGTCGTCTTGCGCCCACGTGGGCCGAAGCGCCAACCCACCGAACGCGGCGGCCAGGATGAGAACTATGAAAACCGTTCGACGTGCAATCACGATACCCTCCTCGCGAAATTCAGCCCATCAATGCGCCCGCGGGATCCTTGGCGATGTCTGGATAATGTTCGCGCATGAGCGCTTTCCAAGTCGAAGGCATGTCGTCGAATGCAAACGCCTTCTGCCCGATTCCGCGCGAAACATAGTTGCCGGTCCGGTCGCCCATTTCCAGCCACTCGGGCCAGGTGTTGACGTCGTTGAATATCCATTCCGAGGGCGGATTGGGAACGTCCGGGTCCGCCACCTGGGCCAACGATCCCTTATAGGTGCTCCAGTCGTTAACCCTGAGCATACGGCCTTGCGAACCTTCCTTCGGGATCATCGACAGGTGCGTGTCGGACCGCAGCCACAAGGCATCGCCCACGACCCACGCGGGCCCAAGCGAAGCGCTCGTCGTGACCGACATGCCCGGCCGCTGCAACGGTTCGCGCTCTTCGCCTTGAGACGTATAGACCCGTTTCGATGGGCGCGGCTTACCATAGCGAACATCGACCGTATTTCCCGTGAATGGGTTCTTGAACTTCTCGAGATACGAATTTGTTTCAAGGTCGGTGTAAAAAATAGCGCTTATGCCAGTGACTTCGAACGCCCCGTCTTCGAGATCGCGCGTGGTCGCAAAACTCCCCACATGCATTTCCCAAAGCGGCGTGAATACGGTGTCCACCAGCCCGAACCGCGTGGCGCGCAGCCACATGAACGTCAGGCTGCCATCCGCCGCGAACGCCAGCTTGCGATAGGCCTTTAAGACGTCGTCTTGATTCGACGGATCGAAGGGCTCAGTGCGCGCCGCCGCCGTCCGCGAGCCGGTCACCAGCGATGAAACGGACGCCGCCCCCAGTCCTCCCAGCATTGTTCTGCGTTTCACAACTTGCCTCCCGTTCGCGCCATATGATTGGGTAACGATATTGGAAGTTTAGCAAGGTTGGCCGCCCAAGGGCGATAGCTTTTGGCATCGGAATACGAATGTTCGCCGGACTCGTCTCCGCATTCATCGCATTAGGACTTGCATGCAACGGCGCATTTGCCGAGACGACTCTGCGCGTTGCCACGACAAACGTTCCGGCAAAGCGTGGGAACCCCTACGCCTCGATCGCGATGCCTGCGACCGTCGCCGTTCAGTCGGTGTTCGATGCGATGACGTATATGAACGAAGACGGTACGGTCGCACCGGGCCTCGCCGTTGAATGGCGCGCGACGACACCGACCACCTGGGAGATCAAGCTTCGCCCGAACGTCGGGTTCCATAACGGCGAGCAACTGACCTCCGAGGCAATTGTCCGGTCGGTCGAATATTTCAATACACTCGCGGGCCGGCAGTCGGTGACCGGCGCGAACCTGTATCAAATCGTCGGCGCGCGCGCGATCGACGACCTCACCGTCGAGCTTCGGTTGAGCGCGCCCGATGCGGTTCTCCCGCTGCATCTCACGGCATGGCGCGTGCCGGCGCCTCAGGCATGGGCGGAACGGGGCGAGGACGGGTTTGTGACGGCCCCGGTTGGATCGGGCCCTTTCCGGGTCACCAATTGGTCGGATGCCAAACTGGAGGGCGCGCGTTTCGATCGTGGATTCCGCGTGCCGAAAGTCGACCGCATCGAGATCATGTCGATTCCCGACCAAAGCGCCCGATTGCAGGCGTTGACATCCGGCGGTGTCGATCTTGCGATTGCGCTCGGCCCCGACGACACGGAGATCGTCGAATCCGCGGGCGGCCGGATGTACACCCGCCTCGCCCCGGTCGTTCAGTATATCGGTTTTCTCACCGTCAACGATGGGCCGGTGGCCGAAGCGCGTGTACGCCGCGCCCTCAATTACGCCGTCAACAGGCAAGCGATCGTTGACGGCATTCTCGGCGGCCATACGCGCTTGGTTTCTCAACTCGCGTTTTCAGGCGCTTTCGGTTTCAATCCCGAACTCTCGCCATACCCGTACGATCCCGAAAAAGCCAAAACGCTGCTCGCCGAAGCGGGTTACCCGGATGGCTTCGACATGGTGATCAACATCGTTCCGGGCCGCGGCGCCAACGATATCGCGGTGCAACAGCAGATTGCGCAAGATTTGCGCGCCGTCGGCGTCAACGTGCGTTTAAAGACCAACACGCAAAACAGCCAGCTTCAGGCTTTGTTTTTCGGCAAGCTGGAAGGTGACGCGTTCAATATGTTCACGCGCGGCCACGATTCACTGACCGAGTACAGATTCCGTTCATGCACGGGCCTGGCCACCGAACGCGCCCCTTATCATTGCGATCCGGCCATCTTACCCAAGGTTAAGGCCGCATACGCGACGCCCGATGCGGTGGAAACCACCCGCCTCTTGCAGGAAATCTTTGCGTACGAATACGAAAATCCTCCGGGCATTTTCCTGTGGCAACAAGTCGAGTTTGACGGCCTTGGCACGCGATTGTCGGGCTACAAGCCGACCGCCGATGCGTTAAACTACCGAGACCTTGATATTATCGAGTGAGCGATTTGCAGTTGTATGCCGTCGATTCGGGCGCTGCGCTGAACCAAAGGACACCACGATGAAACCCGACACGCCATTTGCCCGCGTTCCGCGCGACAAGCTGCCACCGAATTTGCAGAAATCATGGGACGTCGCCCAAAAGCTTCACGGCGATACAACCTTTGTCGAAGTGTTCGGCAACGCGCCGCGCATTCTCGATTGGTACAAGAAAGATTTTTACGACAAAGTATTTTATTCGGGCCGGATCGACCGCAAGGTTGTCGAACTGGTGAGATTGCGCCTCGCCAACATTCACGGCTGCGCGTTTTGCAATCGCGCCGATACGATTGCCGCGCTGGACGCCGGCGTTCCCCAGGCACAGATCGACGGCCTCGAAAATTACGAAACGGGTCCGTTTTCCGAAAAGGAAAAAGCGGCACTCGCGCTTGCCGATGTCATGGTGCTGACCAACGCCAAAGGATACGTGTCGAAGGACTTGTACGCGCGCGCCAAGACGCATTTTAGCGATGGCGAATTGGTCGAACTTGGCGTGATCATGGCCGTGCTGTGCGGCATGGCGAAATTGATTTTCGCCTACGATTTGGTCGAGAAAATGGATACCTGCCCGTTCATTCCGGCCCAAGCGGCAGAGTAATCCTGGTTCTCTCGGCCACGGCTGCGAAAACAATGTGATGACAGTACGCGCCATTTTCTGCGAAAAGCCGGTCTGACATCCCGCCAGCGACGCGGAACTTTGGGACCGGCACCCGCGTGATCCGTATTACCGAACTCAAATTACCGCTCGACCATCCGGAACCGGCGCTCAAGGCAGCCGTGGCCAAGAAACTGCGCGTGCCCGCCGATGCCATCGAGCAGATCCATGTCTTCCGGCGCGGCTATGACGCGCGCAAGACCGATGCGATCAACTTGATCTACACCGTCGACGTCACGATCGAGAACGAAGGCGTGACACTCAAGAAGCTCGGCCGTGACCGGCATGTCTCGCCCTCACCCGATACGTCTTACAAGATCGTTGCGCGCGCACCCGATAACCTAAAAAAGCGCCCGCTTGTCATCGGCATGGGACCGTGCGGCTTATTCGCCGGATTTATGCTCGCCGAGATGGGCTTCCGGCCGATTATTCTCGAACGCGGCAAGATCGTGCGCGAGCGCACCGTCGATACGTTCCGGCTGTGGCGCGAGCGGGTCTTGACGCCTGAATCGAACGTGCAATTCGGCGAAGGCGGCGCCGGAACGTTTTCCGACGGCAAGCTTTATACCCAGGTCAAGGACCCGCAGTACCGCAGCCGCAAAGTCTTGACCGAGTTCGTCAAGGCCGGAGCGCCGGAGGAAATCCTCTACGTCAGTAAGCCGCACATCGGCACGTTTCGTTTAGTCTCGATGGTCGAGAACATGCGCGCGCTGATGATCGAGCGCGGCGCGGACATCCGCTTTCAAAGCAAGGTCGAGTCAATCGAGATCGACACATCGCCGGACGGATCGCGCCGCGCCCGTGGCGTAACGCTGGCGAATGGAGAACAAATCGAATCAGATCGCATCGTTATGGCGCTGGGCCACAGCGCACGCGACACCTTCCAGATGCTTTTCAATCTCGGTGTATATGTCGAACCCAAGCCGTTCTCGATCGGGGTACGTATCGAGCATCCGCAGTCTCTGATCGATGCCGCTCGCTTCGGAAGGTTCGCCAAGCATCCAATTCTTGGCGCCGCTGATTATAAATTGGTTCACCACTGTTCGAACGGCCGTTCAGTTTACAGTTTCTGCATGTGCCCCGGCGGCACGGTCGTTGCCGCGGCCTCGGAAGAAGGGCGGCTCGTCACCAACGGGATGAGCCAGTATTCGCGCAAGGAACGCAACGCGAATTCCGGCCTTGTCGTCTCGCTGACGCCGGACGATTTTCCGGGCGATGTCAGCGAAAATCCGCTCGCCGGAATCGCCTTCCAGCGCCATTGGGAGGAGAAAGCCTACGCCGCGGGCGGATCGACCTGGCGCGCGCCGGCGCAGCTTGTCGGCGATTTCCTGAAGAACATTCCGTCAACGGACCTTCGCACGGCCGAGCCGTCCTACAGACCCGGCGTCACGCCGACCGATCTGTCGCTCTGCCTGCCGGACTGGGCGGTCGATGCGATCCGTGAGGCGCTTCCGATCTTCGGGAAGAAGATCAAGGGCTATGACATGGGCGACGCCGTGATGACCGGCGTTGAAACGCGCACGTCGAGCCCCGTCCGCATGACGCGCCGCGCCGATCATCAAAGCCGTTCCGTAGACGGATTATATCCGGCGGGCGAGGGTGCCGGCTACGCCGGCGGCATTTATTCCGCCGCCATCGACGGCATAAGAACGGCGAAGGCCGTCGCCGCCGATATCAGCCGGCGCGGATAGACTTTGCGCGCGATGTCGTCTCTAACGGCTCCCGGGTGGAACGGGATCGAGGCATGGCCGACAAGAACGAATTGCTTGCAAGAGCAAAAGAGCGGAACTGGTTTTATCGCTTTCCCTTGCCGGACGGAACGGTCACGAAAACGCATCTCACTGACGCCGTCGAAAAAATTCATACGGCGCGCCGCGATGCGCTCGTCAATATCATCAAGTCGCGTGTCCCAAACGCCCGCGCCGAAACGGCGCTCGATCTCGCTTCCCACGAAGGCTATTTTTCGGTTGAGCTCGCAAAACACTTCAAGAGCGTGCGGGGACTGGAATACCGCCAGGAAAGCATCGACGGCGCACGGCTCATTTGCGACCTTCTCGATGTCCAAAACGTTTCATTCGAGCAAACCGATCTGCGATATCGTTGGTTCGATCCGAAAGACGCGGCGGATTTCGTGCTGCTTTTCGGCATCATGTACCATCTCGAAGACCCGATTCACGTCCTTCGCCTCGCCTGCGCCTTGGCGCGCTCGCATATTTTCATTGAGACTCAGGTTTTCCCGTTTGATTTCAAGGGCAGGATCGAACAGGGCGGGTATCAATGGCAGCGCGATGTAGAAGGCGTTTTTTCGCTTACTGTCGACTCGCCGCAACTGGCATCGGGCGGCGCGACCACTTTCTGTCTGACCCCGTCGCTGGCCGCGCTCACCTTCCTGTTGAAGCAGTTCGGCTTTGGGAAAATCGAGGTCTTGAAGCACGAGAAAGACGATTACGAACAGTTCGTGCGCGGTCATCGCGTTTTGATCTACGCGGCGCGATCTTGAACAATCGCGCGAATTTCCTCGGCGCCGATCAACCGCCGCGGGAAAAATTTTTGCATTAAAGTCAACAACTTGGCCTTCGCGGCGCGAGTTATCCCCCTACTTATCCCACCCCTTCTCGCCGGCCCTATGATCTTCGTCGTCCAGGATGCTGATCCGGGATCGGTCAGAGGTTCGAACGCGCTCCCGGACCCGCGCAGCAGCGCTTCCCGCTGCAACGCGTCCGGGAGGGCGGAACAGGAAAGGAGGGATGCGCATGTCGAAAAATCACGCCGTAAAAAGGCGCGCGCCTTCCCCGCTCGGGCGAATTTTCGCTGCAAGCATTCGGCGCCTCCATCGGTCCGCGTCTTGGCGCCTTTTCGCGCCGGACCCCGCATGGAAAGCCGAAAGAACGCAAAAGCTCGGCGCGCACTTTTTCGCGCAAATGGCGAAACGGCGCGCAAAGAAAAAAGGCGCCGGATTACTCCGGCGCCCCGCAACAGAACCGGATAAAGCGTTACGCCTTCGGCGCGGCTTTCTTCACGCCGTCGGAAACGTAAGGCTCGAATTTGGCGAAATTCTCAACGAACATCTTGGCGAGCTTCGCCGCCTGTTCGTCATAGGCTTTCGGGTCGCGCCAGGTTTCGCGCGGGTTGAGGATGCGATCGTCAACGCCCGCGACCTTGGTCGGCGCGTCGAAGCCGAAGGTTTCGTCGCGGCGCATCGGCGCCGATTTCAGCGAGCCGTCGAGCGCGGCGGAAAGAAGCGCGCGCGTCGCCTTGATCGGCATGCGCGAGCCTTCGCCGTAAGGCCCGCCCGTCCAGCCCGTATTGACGAGCCAGCAGGTGACGTCGTGACGCTCGATCAATTCGCCGAGCAGCTTTCCGTATTCGGACGGATGGCGCGGCATGAAAGGCGCGCCGAAACAGGTCGAGAAGGTCGGCTGCGGTTCTTTGCCGAGGCCCTTTTCGGTTCCGGCGACCTTCGCGGTGAAGCCCGACAGGAAGTGAT